>NZ_MIBU01000221.1:0-4006 GCF_001830725.1 Sulfuricurvum sp. RIFOXYD12_FULL_44_77 | reverse complement strand
TAAATGGATTTTTCCTTGCTATATTTTTAGGTTAATACTAATAAAGAGATTATAAGATATTTAAACTGAGTCAAATATTTTCATCTCTTGAGTTAGGTCGTAATAGCGTATAATTGCGAAAAAAAGGTTTCTCGTGTGCGGTCTGTTTGGAATAATCGGTGAGTACTCCCCTTCAAAAGCACGCGAAGCACTAAAGCGTTTAGCTCACCGTGGTCGAGATCATTGCGGCATTATTGAGGAGGAGAGGCTTTTTTTAGCCCATCAACGTCTCTCGATTACTGATGCTCATCACCGATCCCATCAGCCGATGAAACGTGGCAACATAGTGGTCAGCTTTAACGGTGAGATTTACAATCACACGGCACTGCGCGAGCAGCTTGGACATCATCATTGGGAAACAAGCAGCGATACCGAAGTGATATTGGCGGCGTATGAAGCTTGGGGGATAGGGTGTGTTGAACATCTGGATGGGATGTTCGCCTTTGCCCTGATAGATGGGGATAAATGCTATCTCGTACGGGATCGATTCGGGAAAAAGCCCCTCTTTTATCATCAGGGTAAAGAGGCGTTTGTCTTTGCCTCAGAGATTAAAGCGATCAAACCGTTTTTATCCTCGGTACGGATGAATAATGAAGCGCTTCACTCGTACCTCTCTTTTTTGGCACCCACACCGCCCCATACGTTTTATGAGGGGATTGAAAAGTTAGAAAGCGGTGAGTGGCTCTGTTGTGAGCACGGCACTATCACCAAACACCGTTACTATCATTCTCTCAATACACGTTCTTCAACGATAATGGACAATAATGAAGCTTTGCAGAAGATCGAAAAAGAGCTACATCGCTCTATTGCGATGCGGCTCGATACCGAAGCACCGATGGCCGCACTTTTATCTGGCGGATTGGACAGTGCGATGATTTGTGCGATAGCCTTAGCTCAGGGGAAAAAACTTCCCGTTTTTACACTAGGATACGATCAATACGGTGCCTATGATGAGCGGGCAAATGCGGCAATAACCGCAAAGTATTTAGGATTAGATCATACGGAAGTCATTATTTCGCAAAACAATTTTGATGAGCACTTGGATGATTTGCTGATTCACATGGATGAACCGCTCAACGATCCCGCTGCATTACCCCTGTATCTGCTGATGAAAAAAATCGCCTCGCAAGGGTACAAAGTCGTCCTAAGCGGCGAGGGTTCAGATGAGCTTTTCTTAGGGTATCGGCAGTATTTTGAATACCTTGACATTGAAAAAGCGACTTCTTTACATCATAAAAACTGGCTCAAAAAATATTTCCACAGCCATTTCTCGATGAATCGCGAATGGGAGTGGTACAAACGGGTGTTTGACGAGACACTGCTCTTTCGAACGTCAGGGGAGAAGTTTACCGATTTGCAGCAAAACAAACTTTTTCGCCGTAATGTTCGGGATAACGAATCGCTCCGATTTTTACAGACATATCGAGACAAATTTGAGCATAGCGGACACACTGACCCGAGCCTATGGTACAGCATGATTGATCTCAAGCTTTTCGTCGGAGAGCATTTTCTCACTAAGCTCGATCGTGTTTCGATGGCGCATACCCTCGAAGCGCGTACGCCGTTTTTGGATCATCGGCTTGCTGAAACGGCACTCTCTGTTGACCCGCGTCTGCGCGTCGGTGGAGGGGAGAGTAAAACACTTCTCAAACAGATCGCCCGAAACTATCTCAGTGATGAGATTATCGATCGGAAGAAAAAAGGGTTTGCCAATCCCTATATGGAGTGGCTGATTGCATCAGGACGTCTGGAATTGATTCGGGAAGTGAATAAGAAAACGGGAATGTTTTATCCCGAAGTAATCGAAGAGTATTTAGATTTAGCACGTCGAGGGAAATTTAAACAGCATGTGTGGGGACTCTATCTCCTTAGCCACTGGATAAATAGAGAGTTGCTGTAAGTCTACTTTTTCTCCATCAACAGTGCCAGCTCCAACGTTCCGCTGACATAGTTGGCAAAAAAACTCATAATCCCTTCGTCTTTTTCATCAAAATCACCGTGATATTTATTGAGCAATTGAATGACCCCGATCACCTCTTGCCGAGAGTTGAAAATAGGGATAGCAAGGATGTTTCGGGTTACAAAACCGCTTTTTTCATCGATTTTAGCTAAAAATCGGCTATCTTCGTAAGGGTTATTAACCATTTGAGCCGTTTTGGTATGCACAGTATCTCCTACGATTCCCGAATCGATTCCGATGGCGATACGTCCTATTCCATCACTTAGTTTTGTCCATAACATCTCCCCCTCTCGATCAACCATAAAAATAGAACACCGTTCGGCATTTACGATCGCTTTAGCCTCTTCGGAAATGGTAGGAAGTGCCTCTTCGATACGATCAAGAGAGGTCAGTTTTTTACCGAAATCGGCAATCCGTTTGTAAATTTCCAAACTCATTCTATCCCCTTTGAAAGTAATGTGGCTTGATCGTCATAGAGCATTGCCAGTTCGATATAACCGCTAATATAGTGGGCAAAAAAGATCATAAATTTTGCATCTTCCGGTGAAAAACCATTTGGTTTGTTCAGCAGTTGAAAAACACCTATGATGCGTCGATTGGAATCAAAAATAGGGATGGAAGCAATATTTTCAGTCACAAAGCCGGTTTTTTTATCAATAGTGTGTAAAAAACGCTCGTCCTCATAGGGATTGTTGACTAGGATGGGTTTCCCTTCTTTGAGGGTGCTTCCTACTATCCCATCATCTTGATGAACCATGATTTTCTCAATCCCGTCCGCTAAAGTGGTCCAGAGCATCTGTATTTTTGGATTATAGATAAAAATCGAACAGCGTTCCGCTCCGCTGACTTGTTTGGCATATTCGGAGATCATCGGAAGACCTTCGGAGAGTGTCGGGCGTTTCAGTAGTGCCCGTCCAAAATCAGCTAAGGCGGTGTATGAAGTTGTCATGTGTACCTCATTGAATAAAGTCAAGAAAAATAAATCGTATCGAGTTAAAGCTAAAAAGTAAATCAATGAAAGAAGTAAGGGGAGAAAAATCTGCCTCGAAGAGGCAAACTAGATAGAATTAGAGACTGTGCTCTTTTTTGTATTCGATAACCATAGCATACGCTTCGTCTTTAAGCAATAATTTTTCTTTTTTGAGTTTTTCAAGCTCAAGATCGCTCAATGGAATTTCGCCGTTTTCAGCTTTGGTAATTTGGTTGTCAAGATCGTTGTGACGATCAAAAATTTTCAAAAAGTGGGCGTTTGCCGCATCATTTTGTTTCATGTGGGTGATAACATCGCGGTATTCGTGCAACATTCTAGTGTCCTTGCGTGGAAATTTATCGCAATTGTACCACTAGTTAATTTAAAATCCGTGGAAGGGTGATCCCCTCTTGCCCTTGATACTTGCCGCTTTTATCTTTATAACTCGTTTCGCACATCTCATCCCCTTGTAAAAAGAGTACCTGTGCAATCCCTTCGTTGGCATAAATTTTAGCCGGAAGGGGGGTTGTATTGGAGATCTCAATAGTAATGTGCCCCTCGAACTCAGGCTCAAACGGGGTGACATTGACAATGATGCCGCAGCGTGCGTACGTCGATTTACCTAAACAGATCGCCAGCACATCGCGAGGAATTTTAAAATACTCCACCGTTCGTGCCAGCGCAAAGGAGTTCGGGGGAACAATACAAACGTCACCCGTAAAATCAACGACATTCATATCATCAAAGTGTTTTGGATCGACAACAGTGGAATTGAGATTGGTAAAAATCTTAAATTCATTAGTAACACGAATATCATAACCGTACGAACTAAGACCGTAACTAACGACTCCAACCCCTACTTGATCCTCGCAAAATGGGGATATCATCCCCTCATTTAACGCCTTTTCCCGTATCCATCCGTCGCTTTTAAGACCCATCTTCATATCCGTTGTTAATTTTATTTATGGTAGTATAACACATCTATTAACCTACTTTTAGGAGCATTTTCCGATGGATATGAAACAAATCAAAGCACT
>NZ_MIBU01000220.1:0-1043 GCF_001830725.1 Sulfuricurvum sp. RIFOXYD12_FULL_44_77 | reverse complement strand
CGTCGGCGCGAAGCTCTTTGTTTTTAAGGTACTCAATCAATTCAGCGATGACAGGGCAATCTCCAAGCGCCATATGCCCCGAAACGACCCCCATAAAATAATCAAATACATTTCCGGCATATAACTCTAAAAAAATATCTCTATCGATCTCGTGGCGACCTAAAATGGTGGCACACTGCTCTTCATTCACCCATTCATCTAAAATCAGCTCTTTTTCGGCAAATAAAATAGCTCTTGCTTCAAAAAGTGTTTTAAAAACAGTATTTTTCATATTTTCTCCGCAGCGGCACCATTAATTTGGTGCGACCCAGAAAAAAACTCCTAAACTGACAATAAGCAACTGAAAAGCCAGAATTGCGACGGTTCCGATTATATTACCGATTTGACAACTCGTACACTGTTTATACTTTTTCCCTTCATACTGGGCATAAATGAAATAGACAGCCATAAATACTATTACACCGATGAGTGCAAATTTATCGAGTGTGTAGAGCACTGCACGTAACTCAGGTGAAATGAAAAAGGGGAGAAGAAAAGTAAATCCGACAAGAGCCAAAAGATATTTGGCACCCCGCTTGAAATAATCGCGTACAAAAACCGTTGGGCATGACTCGCCTAGCTCATATCCGGCTTCTTGAGCTTTTCTTGCCAGTATCTTTTCGGCGTCTTGTCGTCCCTCTTTATTCAGCTTATCAAGAAGAGTACCCCCGAACAGCATATCCATTTTTCGCTGCAATACCCGAGAAAATTCCCCCTCGGTATCCAAATGCTGCAACTCTCCGAATCTATTTTCATAGACTACTTTAATTCGGTCATGCCGTTTGAGTACCGCTGTAAAATCGGGATAATACGCACTTATCTCCTCCGCAATAACTTCTCCGTCGGCGACAAGAATACGAGGATTAATAAGTTCCAAAAGACCATTCTCGGTTTTGACGATGATAGCACACGCCGGCACTGCGATTTGGATTGCCGCAATAGCATTCAGGTGATAATGCTCCATCGTATCACGCATATTTTCTAAAAGCCTAAACAACTCATCA
>NZ_MIBU01000219.1:0-1041 GCF_001830725.1 Sulfuricurvum sp. RIFOXYD12_FULL_44_77 | reverse complement strand
AAAAATGATTTACAAAACTATTTCGATATGTGGCAATCGCTTGCTAACAATCCCAGTAACACTGCCCTCAAAGTAGCCCTTGCACAGCAAACGCAAACAATGACGCAACATATTCAAGAAACGCGTACACAAGTAGCGGGTTTACAAAGTTCTTTAAATGATCAAATCAAAGTGAATGTTGATGAAGTTAACCGTATTGCTAAAGAGATTTCAAGCATAAATATTGAGATCAATAAAGCAGAAGCCGGCGGGGCGAACAATGCCAATGATTTGCGTGATCAGCGAAATCAGCTTGAGATGACGTTGACTAAGCTTGTCAATGCAAAAGTGCTGGTAGGGCAAATTGAAACGAACAATGTCATAGACAGCAATATAGCACTCAAACAAGGAAGCTACACGATCCAAGTAGGGGGATTCAATATCGTTGACGGCGGTTCATTCCACCCGATAGGGATGGACAGTGAGTCGAATCCGAACGGTTACAACGATTTGTATTATGAGCGTCAAGACGGGGTGAAAATTCCGTTTGCCGATCGTATCACCGGCGGAAAAATCGGCGCTCTTTTGGAATTAAGAGGCTCAACCATCGGGACAAACGGAGAATTCGAAGACGGATTTTTACAAGAGACCATCAACAATCTCGATTCATTTGCAAAAGGGTTGATCGAAGCGACAAACAATGTGTATGCACAGAGCGCGACCACCTCAATGGTCTCAAATCCTCTCAGTTTTTCAAATAATCAATCTTTGTTGAGTACCGATGAAAATTTTAAATCCGGTACGTTTGACATCGTAGTGTATGATATAGACGGAAAAGAGGTCGGACGGCGTTCGATTAACATCGACGAGGGAACCTTAATCGATGACTCTCCTATGACGTTAAATAGTATTACCGGACAGATCAATACGTCACAAGATGATAATCAAGACTCTAATGCCCTTAATGATATCGATGATATGTTGATCGGGACATTTAATGCGACACAACGCATTTTTCAAATTGATTTTAAATCAACATTTGCTTCGCAAGGGTATTCCTAT
>NZ_MIBU01000218.1:0-1053 GCF_001830725.1 Sulfuricurvum sp. RIFOXYD12_FULL_44_77 | reverse complement strand
AATAAACTGATTAAAAATTAACCAAAAATTTGTTTTTCTTATCGCTATTTTACACTATTATTTTTAAAGACAAAAAAGTCCTAATAAGGAATATCCTATGAACGGAAAATTATATTTAATCGGTTGCGGACCCGGCGATGCCGATCTCCTCACCTTGAAAGCTCTTAAAACCATCGAAAAATTGGATGTCGCACTCATCGATCATCTCCTCACCCAAGAGATCATCGACCTCATCCCACCACATACCAAAGTGGTATTCGTCGGAAAAGAGAAAGGAAAGCACAGCTTCCCCCAAGGTGAGATCAATGCGATGATCACCGAATACGCATTGCAAGGCTACACCGTCGGACGACTCAAATGCGGTGACCCCTACATCTTCGGGCGTGGAACCGAAGAGGCGATTTATGCTTCGCAAGAGGGTATTGATACCGAAGTGATCCCGGGAATTTCATCCGCCCTTTCCGGCCCCCTCTCCGCCGGAATCGCCCCGACCGCGCGCGGTGTCAGTACGGGTGTATCGGTCGTATCGGCACACCTCTCAGGAGATCGTGTCAATCTCTCATGGATTCCTATGTTAAATGTCGAAGATCACACCACGGTAGTCCTCATGGGTCTTAGCCGAACCCAACAAATCGTGAAAGAGGCATTGGATCAAGGTGTAGATGCCGCATTGCCCGTCGCGATTATCTCCAATGCTACCACAGCACACCAGAGCTCTATTATTACGACATTAGGTGAACTCATCACAGCTTCCAAAGGAGCTCCGAAACCTGCCATTTTGGTTTTCGGAAATGTCGTCAATTTAGCGCAAGTTCTCCCAACATATCGTTACGAACCCAAGGAGAATCGTTATGACATCGTTACAGCAAGCTAATGCCGAGCGAAGTGTCAAACGGCACAAAACCGAATCGATCAAGGATGCTTTTAGTGCACGTGAAGCATGGGAACGACTAATCGGATATTCCAAAACAGGGTATGCGTCGATCACCGACGAAGATAAAGATTTCGTCCTCAAAAGCTTCGGTGTATTTGATCGCCCTGCTACCCCTGAAC
>NZ_MIBU01000217.1:0-4124 GCF_001830725.1 Sulfuricurvum sp. RIFOXYD12_FULL_44_77 | reverse complement strand
GTAGCCGTTATCGGTGAACGAATCGATTTGTGGAATAGCGTTGAGTGCGATACGGTGAGCGAATTTTTTCGGTTCCATATCATCGAGTTTGAACGCGAAAAAGGCTTGCATCTGCTCTACAAGCTCTTCCATCCCCGTTTTACCCGCACCTGAAGTCGCTTGATAAGTACTGACATCGATGCGCTGTAAATCATAGGCATCATCGAGGGGCTTAAGGGCTTGAACCATTTGGATGGTAGAACAGTTAGGATTGGCAATGATACCTCGGTTACGCCATTGGGCGATGTCTTCGGGGTTCACTTCAGGAACGACGAGAGGGACGTCCTCATACATACGGAAATGACTCGTATTATCGATGACTACGGCTCCCGCTTCTGCGGCGTAAGGGGCAAATTCTGCCGATACGCTTCCGCCGGCACTAAAGAGGGCGATTTCGATCTCTTCTTCGGCAAAAACGGTAGGGGTCAACTCTTTGATTACGAGGTCGTGATCTTTGAATGTAACCGTATTTCCTGCACTTCGTGCACTTGCCATCGGGACAAGTTTGTTTAATGGGAAATCGATCTCTTCGAAAATACGTAAAATTTCTTCTCCGACGGCACCGCTGGCACCGACAATCGCAACGTTATAAAGTTTCATAGGAGTCTTTCCTTGGGGATGAATGGGATCACCCGTGAATATTTTTTCGCGATTATATCGAATACCGACTTATATTCGACCTAATCCACGCGCTTCTAAAAAGAGGTCTTCGGTATCAATAACCTCTCCGTCACTTAAAATCGCTGAACGTTCAACGACGGAGATAAGTTCACGAATGTTTCCAGGCCAGTTGTAGTTCATTAACGCGTTGCGTGCCGATGTCGTAAAGGCTTTGGACTCGTAACTGTACTGAGTGCAATAGCGCTCCAGAGCCGCTTCGGCTATCGAGAGGATCTCTTCGCGCCGTTCACGCAGCGGCGGGATATTGAGGGGGATGGTGTTAAGGCGATAATAAAGATCTTCTCGAAACTTACCTTCGTTAATTTTAGTATGCAAATCGGCATTGGTGGCGCAAATGATCCGTACGTCGATTTTCGTATTTTTCGAACCACCCAAACGGCGGATTTCACGCTCTTGGAGTACCCGTAGTAATTTGGCTTGTAGAGAATAAGGCATTTCGGCGATTTCGTCCAAAAACAGCGTTCCCCCTTCTGCGAGCTCAAACTGCCCTGTTTTGGCTTCGGTGGCATCGGTGAAAGAGCCTTTTTCAAATCCGAACAGTTCGCTCTCTATCAGGTTATCGGGGATTGCCGCCATGTTGATAGCGATAAAGGGCTTGGATGCGCGCGGTGAACTTTCATGGATATGGCGGGCAAAGACCTCTTTACCGACACCGCTCTCCCCTAAAAGCATCATGCTCGCATCCGTAACGGCAGCTTTGCCAATACGGAGAAGGAGTTGATCGAGGGCAGGGGAAGAGCCTAAAAACTTTTCACCTCGTGCAGGTTCTTGAGAGGGTGTTTTTTGAGATTTTTTAGCAATTGCTGCCGTCCTCTCGATAGCGGTTACCAAGGTCTCAATTTCGAACGGTTTAAGGAGGAAATCTTTCACCCCCAGTTGAATCGATTCGATAGCACGGGTGAGGGTGGCATTTCCGGTGATAATAATCACCTCGTATTTGCCTCCGAGGGTTTTAACGAATTCGATCCCGTCCATCCCCGGCATATTGATATCACTGATAACGAGGTCAAAGGTATCATCGAGTTTTTTGAGGGCATCACGGGCATTTTTGAAGGTATGAATCTCATATTTTTCATAGTCACTCATCGCTATTTCAAGCGATTTTCGCATATTGATATCATCTTCAACAATCGCAATTTTCATAAAAAAACCACCCGCTATTTAGTTGCGGTTATTGTAACAGACTCATCATTAAACTCGACTGCATAGCACCGCGAGGGGAGGGTAAGGGAATTAAGGGTTTGTATGTGGGAAGAGCCAAACGTATCATTGCTTTTAACCCGAAACTCACCCGTGGAGGCAAACTCCAAAAATGGTGTCTGTTCGCGTTTAAGGACACTGTCCAGTGTTTCATTAAGAGTACGTTTGAATACGATGAGGGGACCGTTTTGATGAGACATACACGGTTGCATCGCTTTAGAAACCCAGAGCGTTTCATTGATAGCTTGAGTGTTTTTGGCGGTAACCCGATACCCTATATAGTAGTTATCGGCACCAATGCAAAGAGTCGTGATTAGCGTAAGACTCGTGAATAGGAAAGAGAAATTTCCATTTCGACTTCGCACAGACCCTCTTTAAACGTAGTATTCATAACATTAGCACCGCGTACGAGTGCTTCAACGGATGTACGGGTCGTTGATTGCTGCATCATCATATTTTTGATGGTGTCTTGCCCTTCAACTTGTACCCCTTTAACTCTCTCAGCGATAAGACGATACCCATCAACCATAGCGGCACGTTTAGCGAGTGCGTACGCTTGTGCAGGCGAAGCGGTAACGGAAGGGGCAACCCCTTGGCCGATAACGGTAATGATAAGTTCATTTTGAGATTTTAAAATCGGTTCAACACAATGACCGTCAGTGCCGCTGTAGACACATTTTACTTTGGTTTCAGAAGAATCATCACTGTTGAAAAATCCCGCGTGAAGTGCGGGAACAGCGAGAAGCAGTGCAAGAAGAGCAGAGATTCGCATTCGGGTTCCTTCGGGTAAGTTTGGAATAATTACCCAAATAGAGCAAATACTATTCCAATTCTAATGTTGTCGGTTCGCTTCCTTCGCCTTCTTCATTTTCGTCTTCATCATCCTCTTTTTTCGGACAACGGGAGATGCTCGCAACATCATCCCCTTTGATAATGTAGACGCCGCTGGTATTACGTCCTGATTTAGCGATAGTTTGCATATCGACACGGATCATTTTACCCGCTTTGGTGAGTGCCATCATATCCATTGTCTCATCAACCATGAGACAACCTACCACGGTCGTTCCGGTTTTCGCGTTGAGTTTCATCGCGATAACACCGGTTCCGGCACGGTTAGTAAGGCGATACTCTTCTGCCGTAGTACGTTTTCCGATCCCTTTTTCACTCACCATGAGGATCTCTTCTTCATCAGACTTGATGATATTGGCATCGACGACGACATCACCCTCTATTTTGAACTTGATACCGCGAACACCACGGGTGCTACGTCCCTGATCACGAGTTTTTTCGATTTCGAATTTGATACATTGCGCGTATTTGGTGACGATAAAGAGATATTTTGTCTCTTCGGTCGCAATGTGTGCGGTGATCAATGCGTCATCGTCATCAAGGACAATCGCACGAACACCGTTGCTACGGATATTTGAGAATTCATTCAATGCGGTACGTTTGACGACACCGTTTTGGGTAAAGAATACAAGCGATTTTGTTTCACTGAAATCGGTTGTCGGGATAATCGAGCGGATTTTCTCATCGGCTTCGAGGTTGATGAGATTGACGACCGCTTTACCTTTGGCCGTACGTGATCCCTCAGGGATTTTGTACACTTTGAGCCAGTGGAGCTGTCCGCGGTCTGTCACGAACATTAATGTATCATGAGTGTTGCAGGTATAGAATTTCTCGATAAAGTCATCATCGTAGGTGGTTACGGCAATTTTACCTTTTCCGCCTCGGATTTGTTTCTCATACGCTACCAACGGTACACGTTTGATGTATCCGCGATGGCTGATGGTGACAACCATCGGCTCATTCGGGATCAAATCTTCGATGTTGATATCATCGTAGTTGTCTTCGATATCGGTAACACGAGGAATGTTGAACTGTTCAACGAGTTCAACGAATTCCCCCTTGATAATATCTTTGAGAACCTCTTCACTGCGGAGGATGCTCTCTAAGTAGTCGATATGAGCCAAAATCTCTTTGAGCTCATTTTCGATTTTATCGCGCTCTAATCCGGTAAGGCGTTGGAGACGCATATCCAAGATTGCTTGGGCTTGTATCGGAGAAAAACCGAACTCAGAAATAAGGCCATTTTTAGCCGCTTCACCGTCATTGCTGGCACGGATCAGTTTGATGATCGCTTCGATATGATCGAGCGCTTTTTTCAAACCTTCCAAGATATGGGCACGCGCTTTTGCTTTTTC
>NZ_MIBU01000216.1:0-5296 GCF_001830725.1 Sulfuricurvum sp. RIFOXYD12_FULL_44_77 | reverse complement strand
CGCTCCGAAATCTCCGAGATAGCAGTGATCTTCGTCGTTGATGAGGATGTTGTGGGCGTAAAGGTCGCCGTGCATTAAACCTCGTGCGTGTAAGTGCGCTGCGGCAGAAGCAATCCCTTTTGCCACGTCGAAGATGGTTTCAGGGGTAAAAGAGGTTTCTGCGGTGAACGTATCACGGGTGCAGGTCTCAAAATCGGGAGGAAGCCCCAGATTGCGATAAACATTCGGGATGTATTCGAGCACCAACCCCAGACGCTCGTCCCCTGCTAGCTTTGAGAGGACTTTAATGAGGTTCGGATGCTTACCTGTACTCATATATGCATTCATCTCATCGTGCGCGTATCCGTCACTCGTGATGGCACCTTTGAAAAGTTTCAGTGCCACCTCCTCTTCGTGCAGTTTCGAATAGGCTTTGTAAATATCCCCTGAAGCTCCCGAACCCAATTTCTCTTTGACTTCTAATGATTCGAAGGGTATAGCTTGAAGCTCAAACTGAGCCTTTGGACTGCATGGATTCCCTGAAAACGCGAGCCATGAGAGTTTCGGTAGATTCCACAGCCATGTGGGGATTGCTTGGAGGTTATTGGCCGAGAGGCGGAGGAGTTCGAGATTTCGACATTGCGCCATCTCATCAGGGAGCGTTTCGAGACGGTTTCCGGCCAGTGCGCATTTCTGCAGTTTGTGGAGTTTGCCGATAGAGCTTGGGAGTGATGTGAGGCGGTTGTCGGTCAGGATGAGCCAGCTGATCGTGTCGGGGAGAACCTCTTCCCCAAACGTTTCAATCTGATTGCTTTTAAACCCTATCATATAAAGGTGTTCGCACCCTTTGAATGAGGGGACGGAGGTAAAGCGGTTATTGGAGAAGAAGGCGATTTTCAGTTTGGTGAGTCTGCTGATATCTTCAGGGAGTGAGGAGAGGCAATTATTGCTTAAATCGAGAATCTCAAGGGTATCGGCCAGATCGAATATCTCCTCAGGAAAAGCGGTGAGGCTTTCTGCAAGAGTTAGTCGCGTGATCCCTTGAAGTTCTCCGGAGCGCAGTTGTGCCAATGTTTGCATAAAGCCCTTTTCTAAATCAGTTAATGTCGGAATTTTACCGATATTTGAACTAAACCGTTATACTATCCCTAATAATAGAATTCAAATCAGGAGAATAAGATGTTAGGGATCGAAAAATACGATAATCTAAAAGAGGTTATGCCGGATCTTATGCCGGTACTTCGAGATGCGATTCAGTCTGAATTTCTGGAAATTAAAAAAATCAATAAATTGTGTGAAAAATATATTGCCTCTTGTACTCACTTCCCTGAACTTAAAAAAGCGGAGTACGTCATTTTTTCTCAGCATATCAAAAAGAATGAACACAAATATGAAGTGTTTGTCTTTCTTGATGGGAAAGGAAAGATGGTTCGTCATATCACCGGAGCGGAGATGGAGCTTTACGGGCTTCTTGATTCCTGTAGTAATCTTCATGTTTCTGAAGAGTATGTTGTGCAGCAAACCCATTGTCATGACGGTGAGTGCCGTCACTGATTCAGCAACTTCTTTTTTCTCCGCTTAGTATTTTTAAAACACCTTTTGCCGCGAACACACCGCTGGCAAAACATCCACTTAAGAGGTAACCGCCCGTCGGTGCATCCCAATCGAGCATTTCACCCGCACAAAATACATTCGGCATGGCGTGCAACATAAGATCCTCATTCAGTGCTTCACGCATCACTCCGCCGGCAGTGCTAATCGCTTCTTCTATCGGTTGCATCCCATAGAGTGTGATGGGATACTTTTTAACATAGGCCGCAACACTGAGAGGGTCATGCCATTTCTCTTTCGGCAATGCTTCTCGAAGAAGTGCCGCTTTAACCCCCTCCAAACCCGCTTTGCGCCATAGGTTATCACATGATTGTTTTCCCGATGAGGTAAGCCGTGATATTAAGGCGTTTTCAGTGATATGGGGCAAAAGGTCTAAATAAAGTGTTGCCGATCCCTCTGAGATGATCTCCTCTCGAAGCGGACGGGAGAGCGCATAGACCAATCCCCCCTCGATTCCATACGTTGTTAAAACGGCTTCGGAGGAGCTGATACTCTCTTCGGCTCCTTCAACCCATCCCGATATATTTTTTAACGGTTTTCCTAAATGGGGTTGTAAAAACGGAGACCATGTTGCTTTGAAACCACAGTTAGAGGGTAATAGCGGGCTGATGTTCACACCCCTGCGCGCTAAAATAGTGACCCACGCACCGTCTGAGCCGAGACTTGCCCAGCTTCCGCCCCCTAGAGCTAAAATCGTCGCATCGGTTGCCACGGTTTTTTCACCCTCAGGCGTTGTGAAACGTAAATCTCCCTCATCGCTAAAACCCGTCCAATAATGGCGGCAATGGACGCGAACCCCCCGTTTTTTCAAAGAAGAGAGCCAGCGGCGTAGCAACGGTGCGGCTTTCATCTCGGTAGGAAAAACCCTTCCCGATGACCCGATGAACGAATCCACGCCCAAACTTTTCATCCACACTCGAATGGCATTAGGATCAAAGGCCTCTATCATAGGTTTCAGCCACTCGCTATGATCATAGCGGCGTATAAAATCATCCATAGGCTCACTGTGGGTAATGTTTAATCCCCCTTTGCCTGCCATAAGAAATTTTCGCCCGACAGAGGGCTTGGATTCAAAAACATCGACACTCATCCCTGCAGCGGATAAAATATCTGCGGCCATCAAACCGGCAGGGCCTGCTCCGACAATGGCGATTTTTTGGGATTTCAATGACTCTCGTTGGAGTCTAAAAGGTTTTTCTTTTCTAATGTATAGAGTTCATAGCGGATATGTTTGAATTGTTCACTCAAAGCGGGGTCTACTATCTTATAGAGTTCTTCTAGTACTCTGGAAGATTCTTGTCCCCGTTTATAGTTGGCAATCAGAATACTTCTAAGATCGGTACGGTTCATTTCGCTCTGCATACTCGGACGCAAGACATCATTCACACTGTCACGTGAGGCGAGGAGTGGTTCGAGGGGTTCGATGCGGCATTGGTGACGGAGATTTTTAAGGGAGGTTGAAAGTTCCTTGTCATTGTGAACATAGCGCGCTATATCCTCAATCACACGGATTCCCTCTTTGAGACGGTTGAGATTGGCATCCACCACCCGGAGGAGTTCCGGGGGGAGGAAGTTATTCGTCACTGCCACCAAAGATTCCGAAGAGTTGGAGCATAGTTACAAATAGATTAAAGAAATCAAGATAAAGGGCAATAGCACCGTCCATCGGTGTTTCATAGGCACCGCGGATAACGTTTTGGGTATCGATCAACACCATGACGCTGATAACAAGCAAGAAGATGGCTTGAATCGCTACATAGAGGATCGGGCTTTTCAAGAAAAACACGTTGATCAATGAGACTGCCAATATAATAAAGAAAGCGATCATTATCGGTTTCGTCCACGTTGTAAAGTCTTTAGAACTTTTAATCGCAAAGAAACTCAATCCGCCGAACAACGCTGCCGTCATAAAAAACGCATTTCCGACGATCGTCGCTCCGCCTGCCATCCCGAGGATGTGGCTGAGAAGCGGAGTAATAATAACACCGCTTGCAAACGTAAAGGTGAACAATCCGATCATATTAACGCCAGGTTTGTTTTTGATCATTTGAAGACCAAACATACCGAACAGCATCCAAGGGATAGCAATCCACCAGTAATTCGCCGCAACGATTCCCGCAAACGGCATACCGACATAAGCACCTACACCGCCTGCCAACATTGAAGCGGCAAACAATTTATAGGTATCTTTTACAAACGAAACGATCTGCGCTTCACTCTTGTGAGCGCTCTCGTAACCAAAAGCACCTTCTCGTGCGTATTCGCGATCATATAAAGCCATAGCTTTTTCCTTATAAGGGTTTTTATGAAAGTGATTATACAAGAGTTTGATTAACCGTTCATTTGATTATGAAGATAAATAGAGGAGCTCAATAGGGTAAAATGAGTAGAAATGTTACAGTTTTAGAGCAGAGAAATAGAAAATAAAAACTTTTTGCCATATTTTTGATATTTGCGTAAAAACCTCTTGACTTCTTTGTTGATTTCCCCTATAATTCCCGTCCACAAACGCTGATAGGCCTTGAGTTAAGACCTAGAGTTTGAGTTTGCGATCATTGAAAACTAAGTAGGTTAAACGGTTCGAGACAATCTCGAAGACGTTGACCTTTAATGTCAACACAATACAACAACCGTCTATTTACTTTGATTGGGTTAACCAATCACCAAAAAGTAAAATAGATAACAATTTATGAAGCCAATGATTTTAACATCTTGGGTCATAGGATTGGACAAACCAATTATGGAGAGTTTGATCCTGGCTCAGAGTGAACGCTGGCGGCGTGCCTAACACATGCAAGTCGAACGATGATGAAAGAGCTTGCTCTTTCTGATTAGTGGCGCACGGGTGAGTATACCATAGATAATGTACCTCTTAGTTTGGGATAGCCACTGGAAACGGTGATTAATACCAGATACTCCTTCTCGTTATAAGACGAGTCGGGAAAGTTTTTTCGCTAAGAGATCAGTCTATGTCCTATCAGCTAGTTGGTGAGGTAATGGCTCACCAAGGCTATGACGGGTATCTGGTTTGAGAGGATGATCAGACACACTGGAACTGAGACACGGTCCAGACTCCTACGGGAGGCAGCAGTGAGGAATATTGCACAATGGAGGAAACTCTGATGCAGCAACGCCGCGTGGAGGATGACGCATTTCGGTGTGTAAACTCCTTTTAAGAGGGAAGATAATGACGGTACCTCTTGAATAAGCACCGGCTAACTCCGTGCCAGCAGCCGCGGTAATACGGAGGGTGCAAGCGTTACTCGGAATCACTGGGCGTAAAGGGTGCGTAGGCTGGCTTCTAAGTCAGATGTGAAATCCAATGGCTTAACCATTGAACTGCATTTGAAACTGGGAGCCTAGAGTTCAGAAGGGGCAGATGGAATTAGTGGTGTAGGGGTAAAATCCGTAGATATCACTAGGAATATCAAAAGCGAAGGCGATCTGCTGGGATGATACTGACGCTGAGGCACGAAAGCGTGGGGAGCAAACAGGATTAGATACCCTGGTAGTCCACGCCCTAAACGATGAATGCTAGTCGTCGGGGAGCTCGTCTCTTCGGTGATGCACTTAACAGATTAAGCATTCCGCCTGGGGAGTACGGTCGCAAGATTAAAACTCAAAGGAATAGACGGGGACCCGCACAAGTGGTGGAGCATGTGGTTTAATTCGAAGATACACGAAGAACCTTACCTGGCCTTGACAT
>NZ_MIBU01000215.1:0-1062 GCF_001830725.1 Sulfuricurvum sp. RIFOXYD12_FULL_44_77 | reverse complement strand
CAACACCAGATGATACGCAACATACGCCAGCGAGTAAGCAACAATCGTGGTGAAGAGAAACAGATACCCGAAGTATTTAATTCCCCCCGCTTCACGGGTAAAGACGACCGATGCCGCCAAACACGGCAAATAGGTCATAATCACGACGATAAACGCCACTGCCGACGCCAGAGGGATGTGTGAACTAATTGCACTCATCAAAGAGTTATCTTCCTCCGTCGCATCGCTTCCGAGCGAATACAAAACACCCATTGTTGAAACAACAACCTCTTTCGCCGCCAATCCCGTCTGCAATGCCACCGCCATTTTCCAATCAAATCCAAGAGGAGTAAACAGCGGTTCGATCGTATGTCCGATACGCCCTAAAAAGCTCTGTTCCAACTGCGCTTCGGCGAGTTGATTCTCGAGTACTTTTA
Organism: Sulfuricurvum sp. RIFOXYD12_FULL_44_77; assembly: GCF_001830725.1. Lineage (NCBI taxonomy): Bacteria > Pseudomonadati > Campylobacterota > Epsilonproteobacteria > Campylobacterales > Sulfurimonadaceae > Sulfuricurvum > Sulfuricurvum sp. RIFOXYD12_FULL_44_77. The sequence continues at coordinate 646 of NZ_MIBU01000215.1, read as the reverse complement.
CCTCATCTTCTGATGCAGCTACTTCGATTTTTGCCCCATACAGTACATCCAGTGAGCCGTCTTTCGGGTAGGTACTCAAAAACCATACCAGCAACGATGCGGCGGCGATAAATGTCCCCGCTTTTTTGAGATACATCATGGTTTTCGTTACAACCGTATGCCAAATCAGTTTCAGTGATGGGAGACGGTATTTCGGCATCTCCATAACAAACGGCTCATCAACCCCTTTAAACGCTGTCATTTTGAGAACTTTTGCCGCGACAAGCCCGATCATAGCTCCGAGGATATAGATCCCGAACAAAACGTTTCCTGCCATATCCGTGCCGAAAAACGCTCCCGTAAAGAGGACATACACCGGAAGGCGTGCACCGCAGCTCATAAACCCGATGACAAACAGAGTGAGGAGGCGGTCACGGTCATTTTTCAAAATCCGTGCCGACATGTATGCCGGAATCGAGCATCCAAATCCACTCACGAGGGGGATAAAGGACTGCCCGTGAAGGCCGAATTTATGGAAAAAACCATCCAGCAAAAACGCGACCCGAGACATATACCCTGTCGATTCGAGCAAGGCAATCCCGACAAAAAGGATGACGATATTAGGGACAAACAGGACAACAGCCCCTACCCCCGCAATTACCCCATC
>NZ_MIBU01000214.1:0-1071 GCF_001830725.1 Sulfuricurvum sp. RIFOXYD12_FULL_44_77 | reverse complement strand
AAGAACTTTTTTCATTTATACCCCTTTTTCATAAGAATTAACAGAGAGTATAAAGGAATTAACCTTAAAAATTTCTCATTTTCCAATGATTTTCACCCGCGCTAATGTTCATAGCTTTATCAAGTCGTCGTAAAAAGAATTCTCTTGATACCTCTTTTGCCCCAAGACTTTTCAAATGAGGCGTCGGAACCTGACAATCGATGAAATCGAATCCCCATTCTCTAAGATAGTCCACTAAAACGGCAAAAGCAACCTTGGAGGCATCGGATACTTTGGCAAACATCGATTCACCGCAAAATACCCCCCCGACGCTCACACCGTAAAGTCCACCAACCAAACTACCGTTTTGATATGCCTCAACACTGTGAGCATATCCGAGGGCGTGAAGAGCTTCGTATGCCTCGATCATTTCAGGGACAATCCAGCTCCCACTCTGACCAGTGCGCGGTGCAATAGAGCATTCACGGATTACTGACGAAAATGCGGTATCAAATCGGATCTCAAACTGAGGAATTTTTTTTCGTAATGATCGACTAAGCTTAAAATCGTCTAACTCCAAAATAAGCCTCGGATCAGGTGACCACCAGAGAATCGGATCTTTAGCGCTGTACCACGGAAATATCCCCGAGCGATACGCCAACATAAGGCGTGAGGGGGAGAGATCACCGCCGTAGGCAACAATCCCCTCCTCTGATGTATGAATAAGCGGATTAGGAAACGAGAGGTGATAGGTGAGTTTGGGGATCATTCAGCATAATCAAAAATGAGTCTATCGGTATAATCAACCGATACGTTTCCCCCACCGGCCAAACGCCCAAAAAGCATCTCATCCACCAAAGGATCTTTAATTTTATCCGAGATAACACGAGAGAGGGGGCGTGCCCCCATCGCTTTGTCGTATCCGATTTTCGCGATGTACCCTTTTGCTGTATCACTCAGGGTTACCGTCACTTTTTTAGGTTTGAGCTGTACATTGAGTTGTCGAATGAATTTATCGACGATTCCCTCTACCACGTTCATCGGTAATGCGGCAAATTCGATTACCCCATCAAGGCGGTTACGAAACTCCGG
>NZ_MIBU01000213.1:0-1075 GCF_001830725.1 Sulfuricurvum sp. RIFOXYD12_FULL_44_77 | reverse complement strand
TGCCGGAGATGGATGGAATAACAGCGGTTAAAGAGCTAAAAAAAATCGATAAAAATGCCAAAATCATTATGGTGACGTCTCACGGTCAGGAAGAGATGGTGATCCATGCAATCCGCAATGGTGCAAGCGGATATCTCCTTAAACCGATCAATGTGATAAAATTGCGCGATTCGATACGTAAAGTTTTTCCTTCTATTGTCGATGAAACAACATTACAAGAAAGAGAGACGGCATTGTTGGAGTGTGATGAAATTAATTTGCCTGAAATTGAGGATATATCCTGAATGGATCACTCCTCTTGGAGATTTAACGTAATTTATAGCTATTTTCTTTTATAATTCCCTAATTTTTTTTAGTTATATTCACAAACTTTTAATGTAATACAAGGAGACGACATGCAAATCAGCGGTGCACAGATGGTTATCGAAGCACTCATCGCCGAGGAAGTCGAAGTCGTATTCGGCTACCCGGGCGGGGCAATCATGAACGTCTATGATGAGATTTATAAACAGCGTTCCTTTCAACATATTTTGACCCGTCATGAACAAGCAGCGGTACATGCAGCGGAGGGGTATGCGAAAGCGACCGGAAAAGTAGGGGTCGCTATGATCACTTCGGGACCGGGATTTACCAACGGTGTGACCGGCTTGGCAGATGCGTATATGGACTCTATCCCTCTTGTCCTTATTAGCGGTCAAGTACCGATGTCGTTGATCGGTACCGATGCATTTCAGGAGATTGATGCGGTGGGTATTAGCCGTCCGTGTACGAAACACAACTATCTCGTTACCGATGCGGCTGATTTGCCTCGTATTCTAAAAGAGGCATTCTACATCGCACGTACCGGACGTCCGGGACCTGTACATGTTGATATACCAAAAGACGTCACGGCACAAATTGCTAAATTCGACTATTCCAAAGAGGTTGAACTCGAAACCTATAAACCGACGACAAAAGGGAACACCCGTCAGATCAAAAAAGCGATCGATGCGATTGCGGCTTCTAAACGTCCCCTTTTGTATCTCGGGGGCGGTATTATCAATGCCAATGCGGCAGAGCTGGTGCGTGAGTTTTC
>NZ_MIBU01000212.1:0-14156 GCF_001830725.1 Sulfuricurvum sp. RIFOXYD12_FULL_44_77 | reverse complement strand
CCGCATAATTGCTGCTGAGATTAGGATCGAGTTTTCGCGCACGTGCGACATCGGTGACAAACATCGTATAGGTTCCGTTGATCACTTTGTCAAGTTCGGCACGTTCAAGATCACTCCACTTCCGATCAAATGTTCCCACCTGTTTGTAGGTTCCGGCATGGACGGTTTGCGTTTTTACCCCCACTTTTTCCATGAGTTCGGAAATATCAGCCCCTTGCATAATGACGCCGATGGAGCCGATCATACTGCCGGGGTTGGCGATAATCTCATTCCCCCAGATAGCGGAATAGTATCCGCCGCTTGCCATGATCCCTGCCGCATAGACGACGGTCGGTTTAACTTCACTGAGGCGTTTGATGGCATACGCGATTTCAACCGAGGGGGCGACGGCTCCGCCGGGAGAGTCGATGCTGAATAAGACCCCCTTAATGTCCTTATTTTCACGTGCTTCATCGAGTTGTTCAACAATCGATGTTGCGTCCAAAATAGGCCCTGTCAGGGTTATTTTTTGCAGGTTATGGGGGGAAATTCCCTCATCGCCTGAGGGGAGAAAAAGCCATAAGACAAATAAAACCAAAACGGTTGCTTTGAAATGCCCTTGGATAAATCGTAGCCCCGCTGCGAGACACGAGCCTATTTTTTTGATGATTTCCATCATTGTACTTTCTCCCCTTGAATATAGATCGATTCGATAACACGAGGCTGATTGATGAGATGAATCGGAAGTTGCTCATTAATAGGATAATTGACCCGCATAACAAGGATATCCGCATCGTAATCGGGCATGATTTTACCACAATTGAGGCGCAATGCTTCCGCCGCGTCCGATGTGACCCCTCGCCACAGTTTTTGTGCTAAGGTAAGGAGATCATCGTTCGGGTGGATAAAGAGGGCAATTTTCATCTCTTCGAACAGATCGAGGGTGTAGTTGGAACTCAGACCGTCGGTTCCGCAGAGAAAACGAATAGTTTTCTCCTCTAAAGGTTTTAGATCGAGTACTCCGTTTCCAAGGAGACGGTTGGAGATAGGGCAGTGGATGATCGTATGCTTCCCCTCGGAGATGGTCGCTAATTCTTCCTCAGAAGCGTGAATCGCGTGGGTAAAGAGGGTAGGAACGTCACGAAAATAGCTCAAAAACTCTTCGGCGGTATTGGCGGCTTGAGTCTGTTTGAGAAAGTTTTGAAAAAACGGTGCAAAAGCTCCGCTGTTATTGTCTAACCATTCTCGCTCAGCCGGGCTTTCCATAAAATGAGCAGTGACACGCAGCTCTTTATCTTTTGCGTATTTGAGTCCTTTTTGGATCAATACCCGATGGACGGAGTAGGGGGAATGGATAGCAACAGAGGGATAAAAACCGTCGCGTTTGAGTTCTTGAGAGGCAAATAGGCGCTCTTGAAAATTGCCATACAGCGCATCCGCCATCATGGGATCGGAGCCGATGAGTTCGTTGAAAAAGACCACTTTTTGAGGGGCCTTGAAACACGGCTCCAAATCAAAACCGTAGGAACTGACCGCACCGAACGCCGTGATACCGTTGGAGAGCATCATCTCTATAGCACGCGTCGTACACCCATCATCGCACTCGTTAACCAGTTCATCGCGCGATGCAATAACACTGGAGAGCCACGGCATAAATTCACCGTAGGTGAGGGTTGAACGGTTGGCACTAAACTCCAAATGGACGTGAGCGTTGATGAGGCCGGGAACAAGAATCGATCCCTCTCCCAGCTCCGTACATTGTGCGCCGTAACGGGAGCGTAAAGTGTCGTTAGGAGAAACGTCGATAATGGTTTTGTCAAATACGATACCGTGATCACGGAGGATCGTTCCATCGGTAAAAAGTGCGTCGGCTAGGAGTATTTTCATTTTTTAGCTTCTTTGGTTGAATTTGAATCTATAATTGTTTCTTGCAAAATATACTTTTTGTTAATGCGATAAATATTTGTATTATTATCATCATCTGTTTTTACAATATATTCATCACCAATACTACTTAATATTTTGAATTCCATTCCATTGAATTTGTAAAGAGTTGATGCATTAAAGTCGGTAGTGAATTGAAGATATCCAATATATGATCCCATTTTAAGCATCTGAAATGGTCTAAAAACTAATGGATTAGGTGCATTTAACATCGCTGGAATAAATGAAAACATAATAGTTGCAGAAGTAATAATTGAAATACCAACAAATACTTGTTTATTTATTGAATGTTTATTATCAAATCCAAATGAATAGAATAAGTTAGTAGAGAAAGATATTAAAGCAAGCCCAATAGTAATATATAGAAGTTGATCTGTATTTATAATATATGAGTCAAATGTTTTGATAAAAAGTAGTGGAAAAAATAGAATAATTGGAAGAATAAAATCAATAATTAAATTCGTTTTATATTCCTCAGTAGAGAAGCAATCTTTTGTTAATGCAAGTAGAATATATAATCCAAAAATATAAAAAGAATGTATGTGATACCCATTACTATCAATTAAAATCCATAAAATAATAACTAGCCAGCTTATTGGTAAACTTCCAAAAATATAAGATTTCCTTTGTTGTTTTGAGGGATCATTTATCATAAAAAGTAATGAAGGGATAATAAATAAAGTTGTAAGTGTTAAAGCCATTAAAAGACCTACACTAAAAATCCCAATGATGTAGCTTATTGCCGAAGAATTGGATATTGATGGCCAAAAGCCAATATGGTAATAATAAAAAAAACTAAGTATTATTCCAATCAAAAGGGATGAAGAATAGATAAGTTGAAAAGTATCACTGATTGTAAGTGATTTTTCTTTTTCATCCGTTATAGTTTTCACATGATTTTCATTTGGCTGATTCATGATTACATTACTCCCAAATGCCGTTTTAGTTTCATCTCTACTTCCTCTATCTCTTTTAGCGTTAACACCGTACATTTTTTCGTTTCATCGATACGGCTGAGGTCAAGTGTGCAGAGTTCATTGATACAGATTTCACTGTTCTGCTCTAAGGCATCGCGCTTTTTAATCATGACCCGTATATCACCGCCTGAGAGTTGCGTAGTTAGTGGGATAACGGTGATTCCTTTAAACGCGACGAGATCGATGTTGCGGTTGGCGATGTCGTTTTGGATGATGAGGGCGGGGCGGATTTTACCGAATTCACTGTTGTATTTTTTCCCGAAATTGACGAGATAAATCTCTCCGCGACGAATAGTGCTCATGCCAAATCCTCGATAACCTCTTCGATCTCTAAAAACTCTTTGTAGGCATCCGTGTTTAACGCTTTTTGGTTGCTCATCAGATAGAGTTCATCTTCGATTTGCTCTCTCACTTTTTTGTAAAGTGCGTAAGGAAGCAACACGCTTTTAGGTTCATGGCGGCGACCGTCTTCGATCAAGGTTATGCCATCCGTTGCATTGAGTAATGCAGGATGACGGAGAATATCGGTAGTTGTAACGGTAGTCATCACACACCTCTTATATTTGATTGTATTGATACAATTGTATCATATGTATTAATAAATGTATCATGTTGTATTCTAACTCGATTTAGTTCCTTATAATATAGAACCCCTTATAATCTATACTTTAAAACACCAATCAAGGTTAATCAATGAAAATAGTCGTTATCCAAGGGCCGAACCTCAATATGTTAGGGGTTCGTGAGCAGCAAGTGTACGGACCGATGCGTTTAGAGCAGATTCATGCACAGATGAAAGATGTCGCAACTCAAAACGGGGTAGAGATCGAGTTTTACCAAAGCAATTTAGAGGGTGAGATTGTCGATCGTATCCAAGAGTGTTACGGCGATGCCGATGGGATCATTATCAACCCTGCGGCCTATACCCATACCTCTATTGCAATCCGTGATGCGATCAGTGCGGTAAATCTTCCGACGATCGAAGTTCATATCAGCAACATCTACCGTCGTGAAGAGTTTCGTCAAAAAAGTATGACGGCTCCTGCGTGTACCTCTTCGGTCATCGGATTCGGACCTTTCGGTTATCATTTGGCCATGGTGGGGATGATGCAGATTCTTAGCGAAATCAATGCAATGCGTCAGGCTCAAGCACCGGCACAACAAGGTGCAGAAGAAGAATAAGCGATGCCGCTTCGCCGTAAACTTGATGAGAAACATACCATTTATGTGGATCATAATTTCCCCAAAACACTCCCTCAAGCGGAGGGGTTTCGTTATCGCGTCCTTTTGGGAGTAGGGGGGAATATCGGCGATGTAAAGCGGCGGATGAATCATTTGTGGATTCATTTGCGTCATTTATCGATGCTCATTCCTCTGAAAAGCGGGGTGATTCTTCGCAATCCCCCTTTCGGGTATACGGAGCAGAATGATTTTGAGAATACCGTCATCGAAGTTGCAACCTCACTGGAACCTAAAGCCCTTTTGCGGTTGATTTGGCGGATCGAGAAACGTTTTGGGCGGCGTCGCAGTTTTGCGAATGCGCCGAGGACGTTAGACTTGGATATACTATTCTTTGAGAAACGGTTTATTCGAACCAAAGAGTTAAGTATTCCTCATCCTCATTGGCGTGAGCGGGTGAGTGTAACCATACCGCTTGGAAGTTTAGCTCGAAAGAGCGCACGGAGATATTATGAAAATCTTGACATTTAGCGGTGCCACCCCTGCTGAAGCGCTTAAAAAAGCACAATTGGAGGTAGGCGAGGAAGCGATGTTGATCGAAACTCGCGAAGTACAGAAAAAATCGCTTGGAAAAAGTGCTCTGTATGAGATTGTGGTAGGAGTCGAAGAGAACTCTATCCCTGCCCCTAAAGCCAAGCCCAAAGCGGAAGAGACGTTTATGAAACAGCGTCCGTTGGCACAAAAAAGCAGTGATGTCCTCTACAATATTTCCGAAGCGGCAAAACAAATCTCCAAAATCGCCGAAGTAACCGAAGAAGAACGCCCCTCCCGCCAAGCTCCTGTGAGAGAGAGCGAAGATCTTAAACGGATTAAAGAAGAGATTGAGAAACTAGGCGATAAAGTCAAACTGATTCAAAATATGTTTTGGTCTGAAAAATCCCCGAAAACAACTGCCGCTATCCCCCCTGAATTTGCCGAGATTTATCGTCTTGCGCAACAAAGCGGAATGGATCAGGATCATCTCGATGAGATTATGCATCTTACTTTGGAGCATATGCCCTCAAAAATGAGAGAGAGTTCCGAAACCGTCAAACGCTATTTTCAAGTATTGATGCGAAAAATGATCCCTGTACGTATGGAGACACCGCCGAAAGCAGGGAGCAAAAAAGTGATTATGCTCGTTGGTCCTACGGGTGTCGGTAAAACAACCTCGATTGCGAAGCTGGCGGCTCGCTTTTCGTACCTATTGGAGAAAAAATATAAAGTAGGGCTCGTGGTACTCGATACCTACCGTATCGGTGCGGTGGAGCAGTTGATGCAATATGCACGTATGATGAAACTGGGGATTGAGACGGTTGTCGATCCTCCGGAGTTTTCGAGCGCCCTCAACGCGTTGCGTTACAGTGATTATATCTTGATCGATACGATGGGGTCCTCTCCGTACGATAAAGGGAAAATCGAGAAGATATACGAATGTCTGCGTGATAACAATACCGATTACAGCGTAGATGTCGTTTTGGTTATGCCAAGCTCGATTAAGTACGATGATCTTAAAGCAACGTATGAGAATTTTGCACCGCTTGGGATCGATACGATGATGTTTACGAAACTCGATGAGACGAGAGGATTCGGAAATATTTTCTCGCTCGTGTATGAGACCAAAGTGCCGATCAGCTATTTCTCAGTCGGTCAGGAAGTTCCTGAAGATTTGGTCGCGGCAACGTCTGATTTCTTAGTCGATTGTCTGATGAACGGATTCAGCAGAGGTGAGAGTGCATGACTCACCAAGCGTCCAAACTCGAAGCCCTTGTTAATCAAAACCGAAATCTGGTAGCGAAAAAAACCAGATTCATTGCGATAACAAGCGGCAAGGGGGGAGTCGGAAAAAGTACGATCAGTTCCAATATGGCGTATGTAATGGCGAAATACGGGTTGAAAGTGGGAATATTCGATGCCGATATCGGACTTGCCAACCTTGATGTTATGTTTAACGTCAAAATCAAAAAAAATATTTTGCACGTCCTCAAAGGGGAAGCAACCGTTGAGGAGATTTTGGTTCCGATTGAGCCGAATCTGGTCCTAATCCCCGGTGAAAGCGGTGAAGAGATTTTTAAATACGCTTCGGGGGGATTGTTCGAGCGGTTTATGGAACAAGCCAATGTTCTGGATGATTTGGATGTGATGATCATCGATACGGGTGCGGGGATCGGGGAACATATACAGCTCTTTTTACGTGCGTGTGATGATGTCATCGTCGTAACGGTTCCCGATCCTGCGGCGATTACCGATGCGTATGCTACAATCAAGGTAACGGCACGTTTACGCGATGAGATTAATGTCATTATGAATCAGGTTCGCTCACCCAAAGAGGCGGAAGGATTGTTCGAGAAAATTCACAAAGTCGCAGCCGCAAATATCGGAGGCTCTTTGAAGCTGAGTTATTTAGGTCAGATTTCAAGTGATCCTAAAATATCGACCAGTGTCAAAAAAAGAGCCCTTTTTTCGCGTGATTTTCCGACGGCAACACCGACGAATGAATTAGAGCTGATTGTTAAGCGTATCGCCAAAAAACTGGAACGAAACGTGCTGGTAGATCCCAAAGAGAGCGGGTTAGGTGGGCTGTTTAAACGTCTAATGGAACATTTTTAATCCACAGTGTTCGCAGAATAAGGCAAATACTGCTTTTTTGGATAGACAGCAACGATAAGGATAAAAAGATATGCGGGGTTCGAATTTTGTCTCTTTTCTAACAGTACAGGGTTTTTTTATCGGTATTGTTTTTGGGATACTTCAATCGGATTCTGCGGAGAGCTTTTTGGGATATGTTGCCCTCATTAGCTTGTTTTTTTACCTATTTGCCCATTTATTCGTAGGATTCTTTTTCCAATCGTTGGGAGTTAAAGCGCAAACGTTTCCGAAAAAAGCGCATGAGCATAATCTCGACTTTTTTGTGCGCGAAATCAATAAGCGTGAACAGTTTATTGACGCGTTTTATACCCATAAATCAGAGTTACTCGATGATCATCAAGGGCGGGGGAAAGTATGAGCGGTGCCAATGTTTATACTCAAGAGTTAAAACATCGTGAAGATCAGCTCGCACTGCAATTTCTTCCTGCGGTCAAAGCGATGTCTTTTCGTCTGAAAGAGCGCCTTCCAAGCTCTATCGATTATATGGACCTTTGTGCTATCGGAACCGAAGAATTGGTAAAATTGGCACGTCGCTATGATGAGGCTCAAAACGATTCGTTTTGGGGATATGCCAAAACACGGGTTTATGGAGCGATGCTCGATTACCTCCGATCATTGGATATGGTAAGCCGCTCAAGCAGACGGCTGATCAAAGAGATCGATCATGCTATTGAGGTTTATATGGCCGATCATGACGATGAACCCAGCGATAATGAACTCTCACTCATTTTAGGGATCGAGCAGGAAAAAGTACGCGAAGCACGGATTGCTTCGGATATTTATACCGTGCTCCCTCTGGATGATCAGTTGGGAACTCCTGAAGAGAGCGGGATGCTGGAGAGGATGGAACACGAAGATCTGATCGAAGCGATTCAAGAGGTTTTGATGGGATTTGAAGAGCGTGAACAAATTATTATCCAGCTCTACTATTTTGAAGAGTTGACACTCAAAGAGATCAGTGAAATCGTCAATATCACCGAATCACGGATCTCACAAATCCATAAATCGGTTATACGACGGATTAAAGAAGCGGTAGGAGGGCAGTAATGGCAGATATATTATCCCAAGAAGAGATTGACGCCCTTTTAGACGTAGTTGATGATGAAGGGGATGGGGTACTCGAATCGAACGAAGACCCCCTATACCAACAGCGTCAAATAACCCTTTACGATTTCAAACGTCCTAACCGTGTCTCGAAAGAGCAGCTTCGGGCATTTCGCGGGATTCACGATAAGATGGCTCGCTCCATCGCATCACAAATTTCGGCCATTATGCGTTCCATCGTAGAGATTCAGCTTCACTCGGTCGATCAGATGACCTATGGTGAGTTTTTGATGTCGCTCCCCAATCCGACCAGCTTTAACGTCTTTTCGATGAAGCCGCTGGAAGGGAACGGTGTTTTAGAGATTAATCCCTCTATAGCATTTCCGATGTTGGATCGAATCTTGGGCGGGAAGGGTGAACCTTTCGAAGCCAATCGGGAATTTTCCGATATCGAACTCTCCCTTTTTGAGACGATTTTACGGGTTATGATGGGGACGCTTCGCGAAGCGTGGGGGCCGGTTACCGATCTTTATCCTCAGGTTGAATCGAAAGAATCGAGTCCGAACGTTGTCCAAATCGTTGCCCAAAATGAGATCGTCGTGATGGTCGTTATGGAGATTATCATCGGACACAGTTCGGGGATGATGAATATCTGTTATCCCGTTATCGCGTTGGAGCCGGTATTGCCGAAGTTGGCAAGCCGTGATTTGATGCTGAATGAAACGAGTTCGAAAAAAAGCCGTAACCAAGAGTTGCAAGTTCTACTCGGTGGAGCCCATGTTAATATTGAAGTGAATCTTGGGGAAGCAGAGTTAAGTCTCCATGAGCTTTTAGACTTAGGTGAAGGGGATATAATTCGGCTCAATATTCCGGCCGATGATGTTGTCAATGTCAGTGTTGACGGAAAAGCCCGCTTCGTCGGACAGATGGGACTACGGCGATTTCGCAAATCGATACAGATTACATCCCTTATCGATACCGAAAAAGATGCGGTCAAACGGGCACTTAAAGAGTTTGAGACGAAACGTAAGGCCCGTATCAGCGGGGTAAAAGAGATGATACGCGGACCTATAGATGAGGAGGATGAAGATGAGTGATTTTCCAGGGGTATTTGCAGCCGAAGCGGTTGCCACGATTGAGGGATTAACGGGGCAGGCACCTACTATTACCCTTAAAGAAGCAGAAGATATCTCCATCATCTCTAATGTGATTCCTCCAATCGCTCAGATTCATGTGAGTTTCAGCGGTGCGGCTTCAGGACGCGGGATTGTGATGATGCCTCCTCAGCTGGCAACGGCGCTGGGTGATATGATGCTTGGCGGTGAGGGGGAAGCCCAAGATACGATGTCGGATGAAGATATGGATGCGGCCAAAGAGATCGTTTCCAATATCGTGGGAGCCATGAGTACATCGCTATCCTCACAAAAAGAGCTGCCGAAATTTACGATTAAACCCGAACGTGCGGAGTTTATTCCTGAGAGCGGCGAGGTCAACCTCGATGCCTATGCAAAAATGTTTGTGTTCACCTTTTCATTGGGGGCGATTAACTCTTTGATGATGCTCGCGATTGATTCAAATATTAATGATGCTTTGAGCGGAGAAAAACCCTCAGCTGCGAAACCGAGCAGTAGCGGAAATATTTTTGATGCACCATCAAGTGAACCTGCGATTAAACTCGAAGACGGCGAGATGAAAAATATCGGTTTGATCATGGGGGTCAAACTCCCCGTTCGCGTCCGAATCGGAAAGAAAAAGATGCTCCTTAAAGATGTCCTTAGCATGGATATCGGTTCCGTTATTGAGCTGAATCAGCTTGCGAACGATCCTCTTGATATTTTGGTCGATGACCATGTGATCGCTCAAGGTGAAGTTGTTATCGTGGATGGAAACTTCGGTGTCCAGATCACCTCTATCGGAACCAAACGCGATCGTCTGAATAAACTCAAAGGTTAGTTAATGCCTCCGCATCACAAAAAAAAAGAAAAAGAGTACCCAAGCAGCCGTTATGTCAAAGATATAAAATCAGCGGATGTTTGGAGTGTGTTTAAAATTATTGCCGACTTTGTACAGGGATTTGATGAACTGGGGGATTTGGGGCCGTCAGTAACGATCTTCGGCAGTGCACGGGTTGATGAAAAGCATCCTTATTATCAGCAAGCGATGGAACTCTCCAGTATGTTGGGCGCCAGAGGCTACAACGTTATTACCGGCGGCGGTCCGGGTGTTATGGAAGCGGCCAATCGCGGTGCGTATGAGCATGAAGATGTCGAATCGATCGGTTTGAATATCGAATTGGCCTCAGAACAGCAGCCTAATCCTTATATCACCAAAGGGCGAAGCTTCGACTATTTTTTCTCCCGCAAAGTGATGCTGGTCAAATATTCGATGGCGTATGTCATTTTTCCGGGGGGATTTGGAACTCTCGATGAGATGTTTGAGGCATTGACACTTATTCAAACCCGTAAAGTGTGGGGTGTTCGACTGTTTGTCATCGGGACGGAGTTTTACACGCCGCTGATCCAATTTATTCGAGACAAAATGTTGGCTGAGGGGATGATCGACGAGGCGGATTTGAAATTGATGATAGTGACCGATGATCTCTCCCTTGTTGTCAGAGAGATCGAAAAATCGTTGATTGCGCAGATAGTCACAATGGAAAAAGAGGGGCTGGATAAAACGAAATATTATCAAGTCCTCTCTTCGTATATGGCCGATAGAGATAAAGTTGATGAGAGCAGTATCTAATGGGTAAAAAAGTATTGATCGGGATGAGCGGAGGGGTCGATTCGACCGTTTCGACACTGTTGCTCAAAGAAGAAGGGTATGAGGTCGAAGGGGTTTATATGAAACTCCATTCCAAACCGGGCTACCATGAGATTCATCAAGTACGTGCTCAGCGGGCGGCTGACTTTGCGGGGGTCAAACTGCATATCCTCGATCTGCAAGAGGAGTTTAACGCTAAAGTTTTTACCCCTTTTATCGAAACGTATCGTGAGGGGAAAACCCCTAACCCGTGCGCGTTGTGCAACCGTAACATCAAATTCGGAGCGATGGTTGCTTATGCTGATAGTATCGGTGCTGATTACGTCGCTACGGGGCATTATATCCGCCATGACGGGCAGTATCTTCTCCAAGCGCAGGATGATACGAAAGATCAAAGCTATTTTCTTTTTTACATCGATCCGGCTTTAGTACCGCGACTTCTGTTTCCGTTAGGGGAACGGCATAAAAGTGATATCAAAGCGTATGCGGCGGGTATCGAGGGATTAGAATCGTTTGCGTCACAAAGCGAATCAAGCGAAATTTGTTTCGTCGAGACTACGTATATGGATGTCCTTAAACCGTATGTTCCGGTAGATCAAGAGGGTGACGTTCTTGATATGAGCGGCAATGTGGTCGGTAAGCACAAAGGGTATATGCACTACACGATCGGCAAGCGTAAAGGGTTCAATGTTCACGGTGCACATGATCCCCATTTCGTCGTTGCGATCAAACCTGATACCAACCAGATCGTCGTTGGGACACGCGAAGATTTAGAGTGTCGACGCGTGGAGTTGGAGCGAGTCAATATGTTCGATTCCCGTAGCGAGTTTGAGTGTGACGTGAAACTTCGCTATCGAACCACGGCGGTGCGATGCTCCGTGAAAATCGACGGCAATCATGCTGTTGTCGAACTACACGAACCTGTGTTGGGTGTTGCTTCGGGTCAGGCAGGGGTCTTTTATGACGGAGAAAAACTTCTCGGCGGCGGGTGGATCGTTTGATCCGATCCAAAAAGAAAATCATCGCTGCAGGGATTATCGGCAATGTTATCGAATATTACGATTTTGCCCTTATCGGTTTTTTAGCGGTGATGATGGGGAATCTGTTTTTCCCATCACATGATCCTTTTCTCTCATTATTAGGCTCTTTCGGAGCTTTTGCCGCAGGGATGATTATGCGTCCCGTCGGGGCATTGGTCTTCGGTCACATCGGTGATCGGATAGGACGTCGCTTCGCGTTGATGACTTCGCTTGCGCTCATGGCACTCCCTACCTTTTTGATCGGTTTTTTGCCTACCTATGCTCAAATCGGGATTATGGCTCCGATTCTTCTGGTCGCTCTTCGGATGATTCAGGGGCTTTCCGTCGGAGGAGAATATGCCAGCTCCATTGTCTATCTGGTTGAGCAATCCTCCCCCAATCGTCAAAATCTTTACGGCTCTTTTGTCTCTGTCGGGGCAAAGATCGGGATGGCTCTAGGCTCAGGATTGTGCGGCGCGTTGCTATGGTATTTGGGCGAAGATGCAATGGGTGAGTGGGGGTGGAGAATTCCGTTTTGGACAAGTATCGTTATTGCGGCAGCGGGGTTGTATCTGCGCCGTAATCTAACCGATGAGTATCAGCCGAGTGAAGATAAAACGGTCCCTATTGTGGCGATTTTACGTCACCATCGCTCTGAGTTTTGGCAGTTTTTAACCGTCGCATCGTCGATTTGGATTTTTTATTACACCGTATTCGTTTATCTCCCCATTTGGCTGGAAGGATCTGCTGGACTTAGTAAGGCAGAAGCGGGGCAGATCAATACCCTTTCCATTATTGTCGGGGTCATTTTTATCCCGTTGATGGCTATGGTAGCGGATAAAATCGGCTCACGACGGGTGATGCGGATCGCGGCATTAGGACTTGCGATAGGAATTTATCCTTTAATGGTAGGGATGAGTATCGGCGGATATTGGGCGTCGTTAGCGGGGACGATCGTGATGGTCATCTTCTTATGTGCATTTCAGGCGCCGATTTTCGCCTCGACGGTAATGGCTTTGAAATATCATGGCTATCGTGCATCGTTTACAGCGGTTATTTTGGGAAGTGCGGCAGGAATTGTCGGGGGATTAACCCCCGTTTTGATGACGTCGTTAGAGAAACTGAGCGGCGATCCGTATGCTCCGGCATCTCTTATCGCCGCAACATCACTGATCGGGTGGATTGTCCTTAGACGTGCACCGGCTTAAAGAGGGATTTCATTAGAGGAAATTGCATAATTTTCTCAGGGTTAGCCTCCCCGTTGATGTTAACAATTTTAAGACGACCGTAACCGTTGTTGAAGTCATTCGCTAAATCGTAAACCACTCCGATAATAGTAAGCTTTCCGCTCTCCACATCCCCTTTAAACTCTTTTTGTGCGTAATAGGTTTGTTGATGAACGTTGCTGATAACCGCTGAGAGCCATTTGGCCTCTTCGGTACCGCTGAGGGACGTTTTACGTACCGCTAATGAGAGGGAATCAAGCTCTTGGATGATATGCGGCCCCTCGGCAGAGTAATCGCTCAGAGCTGCTTTAATGGCACCGCATCGCGAATGGCCGACGATAATCAACAACGGCGTATTAAGATGGCGGATTCCGTATTCGACACTCCCCATGTTGGAGCTGAATTGGTTACCGATATTGCGGATAATGAAGAGATCGTTTTCGGCCGTTTTATCGAGTGCGTCGCTTTGGAAACGGGAATCCGAACATCCTATGATAGTTGCACGGGGGTGCTGAGAATTTTTGAACTTTTCGAAAAAAGCGGAACCTTGGTGGTTGACGTAATAATCGTTTTGAGAGATCACTTCGGCAAACATTTTATTCGCCATTTCTTGTAACTCTTGGGTATTGGGAGCGCTATGATGAGAAGCCGATGCGCCATGATCGGCTGAGGAAGCCAATGCCAGCGAGCCGGTAGTGAGGGCAAAAAATTTGAGAAACGTCCGTTTATTCATTTGGGTTATCCTTTTTACTAAGTAGGATAGTGTACCATAAAATCAAAACGTCAGTGAACCATTTCCCTCACTCGTGTCTTCGCTCACTTGCGGAGTTTCCGTCTCGATCAAGGGGGTCTCTTCATGAGCTGTTTCGCTAAATAAATCGCTGATGCTTCCGTTACTCTCTTGGGTCATACTCTCTTCGGCTTTCGGAGGAGTCATCACCTCTTTAAATTCGGGGATAACGACCCCTCTGCGTTTCATAATTTTATAGATAATGCGGGAGCGGTTTTTGACGTATTTTTGATCTCCGATCGGGCTATATTTGATCGGATTAGGGAGAATGGACGCTAATCGTGAAGCTTCACGTGCGGTGAGCCTCTTGGCACTTTTTCCGTAGTAATGACGTGCCGCCGCTTCAATCCCGAAAATTCCGTCTCCCCATTCGGCAACGTTAAGATAAATTTCCAAAATACGGCGTTTGGAGAGGGTGTTTTCGATACGCCATGTGATGATGGCCTCTTTGATTTTGCGAACCGGATTTTTGCTCGGGGAGAGATAGAGATTTTTAGAGAGTTGTTGGCTGATCGTGCTTCCTCCGGCAACGACCCCTTTTTTCAGA
>NZ_MIBU01000211.1:0-1785 GCF_001830725.1 Sulfuricurvum sp. RIFOXYD12_FULL_44_77 | reverse complement strand
GGCTTGATGAATGAGCGCGAAGTGTGTGATTTAGTTTCATACATCATTGCGCCTAAAAAATAATATATTTTAGGAGAGACACAATGGAAAGAAGATCATTTTTAAAAGGTTTTACAGCGGCGGCGGCCTGTGCGATTGCATTACCTCATGTGGCAAGTGCGGCGGAAGAGAAAAAATCGGGCGGTCCGAATGAGATGAGTTTTGAGACGGCAGTAGCGGCAATTACGGGCGGTAAAGCATTAGTCCCTTCGGCTAAAGTAAAGATGGAAGCTCCTGAGATCGCAGAAAACGGTGCGGTTGTACCGGTTAAAGTAACTGTTGAGAGCCCTATGAGTGCTAAAGAGTACGTAAAAGCGATTCACCTGCTTGCGTCTAAAAACGGAAACGTCCGTTGTGCGAATATCTATTTGACACCGGCAAACGGCGAAGCATTTTTCGGTACCCGTATAAAACTCGGCGGAACTCAAGACGTAGTCGCGATTGCAGAGATGAGTGACGGAACTTTCCTGAGTGCAAAACAAAACGTAAAAGTAACCATCGGCGGATGCGGTTGATTTGATCAACCTTTTAGCATAGTAAATAAAGAAAATAAGGACTGATATTATGAAAACATTGATCAAAATCAAACCGAAAACATACGCAGCAGGCGATATCGTTAAAATCGATTTTATGGCAATGCATCCGATGGAAACCGGTATGCGTAAAAACAAAGACACGGGAGCATTGATTCCGGCTGAATACATTGATGAAGTTAAGTTTATGTTTAACGATACCTTGATTACAAAAATGGTTATTTGGGAATCTCTCTCGGTAAATCCGTTGATGTCAATCAGTTTTAAAGTTCCGGGTGCGGGAACACTCAAAGTTATTGCAAAAGATAACAAAGGGCAAAGCGTCGAAACGACCAGTGCCATCAATCCAAAAGGATAAGCCATGCGTACGTTATCAATCACGGCAGCGTTGGTGTGTTCGGCACTTTTAAATTCAGCGGTTGCTGAAGAAAAACTCAGCATGTCGGATGCGGATAAAGCGATGTATGCAGAGCTTTTAGAAAATAATCCGGCAGAAATGGATGTGGCTGAGGGAGAACAACTCTTTGGTGAACTGATCGGGACTGAGGGTTATGCGAAAATGTTAGGTGTTAAAGAGAAAGATTTGCCGAAATACATCGCTGGATTTCCTCGTTATGTTGAACCGGCGAAAAGAGTAGTGACGTTGGCACAAACGATTCAAATGGCGGCTGCGGCAAACTCCAAGGCGGTTCCTAAACTCGAGAGCAAAGAGATGGTTAAAATGTCTGCGTATGTGAAATCAATCGCAAACGGAGAAAAAACCTCTATCGATGTTAAAGCAAACAAACATATGGTTGAGATGATGAAACTCGGTCAGCAAGTGTTCGAAGAGCGTCGCGGCGGTCGGGGACTTTCCTGTAACAACTGTCACAGTATGGATATCGTCGGTCAGCGTCTACGTATGCAGCCGTTGCCAGATCTCGGGGCAAAAGAGACGGCAGCCGCAAGTACTTGGCCGGCATACCGAATGACTCAAAGTCAGATGGTGACACTCGACAAACGGATGCAGCAATGTATGAAAAATGCCCTTTTAGCTGAACTTCCACTTGGCTCGAAAGAGATGGTTGGATTGGAAGTGTATGTCACCAACAAAAGCAAAGGGAACCCTATCAGTGTCCCTAGTGTGAAACGTTAAGGACTGAATTATGGATTTATCACGAAGAGATTTTTTCCATATCGCTGCGGCACTGGGAATTGGTGTACCAACCCTCTC
>NZ_MIBU01000210.1:0-5123 GCF_001830725.1 Sulfuricurvum sp. RIFOXYD12_FULL_44_77 | reverse complement strand
CAAGGGGTTTTGCGGTTCGAAGAGATCCACGAACTTCTCAAAGTCGTCCGCTATTTTCGTCTGATGCGTAACCACGAGTTCGCGGGGATTATCGGTGAATGGATGGGGACGATCATCATCCCCGAGCCGTTTAACGAGATCGATGAGTATTTCGATCATGAGGGGAACTTTATCGAATCACGCGATGAGGAACTCCATCGTATCGCGCAGCGGATCAAAGCGATCAAAACTGAGATCAACGACTCCATCAAGCGTCTCTTTCACACCCAAAAACTCGCCCCCTACCTCGTTGATACCCAAATCCACTATATTAATGACGAAGAGACCCTTTTGGTGCGCGGCGGATTTAACCACGCCCTCAAAGGCTCGGTCGTTGGACGCACAGGTGCGGGATTTTTCTACGTTGCCCCCGATGCGGTGCTCCGCTCCAAAGAGCAGTTGCGCTATGTGTTGCAAGAGCGGGAAACCAAGCTCTATGAGTACGCGAAGCGTTTTAGTTCCAAACTCTCCAATCTTGTCCCTTTTATCGGGTTTATTGACCGTGAGTTTGATCGATATGACCACTATCAGGCGCGTGTTCTGTTTGCCCGTGCACGCGATTATGCGATCCTAAAACCCCAAAACAACGCCGATATCGTCCTCGAAGAGTTCTCCCATCCCGCCATCCATAAACCCAAACCGATCAGCGTTGATTTCCGCTCCAATCTCCTGATGATTACGGGGGTGAACGCGGGGGGTAAAACGATGCTCCTCAAATCGCTCCTCTCGGCGAGCCTGATGGCGAAATATCTTATCCCGATGAAGATCAACCCCCACAAATCGCGGATCGGGAGTTTCAAACGGATCGAAGCAGTCATCGACGATCCCCAAAGCGTCAGCAACGACATCTCCACCTTTGCGGGGCGGATGGTGCAGTTTAGCCATCTCTTCGAGCATAAAAGCGCCCTTGTCGGGGTCGATGAGATCGAGCTTGGAACCGATAGCGACGAGGCGGCGGCACTTTTTGCCATTGTCCTCGATGAGCTGATCAAACGGGGTCAGAAAATCATCGTCACCACCCACCACAAACGTCTCGCCGCATTGATGGCGGATCGGGATGATGTGGAGCTGATGGCGGCACTGTACGACGAAGAGCGACGTCTTCCCACCTATGAGTTTTTACAAGGGGTGATCGGCAAGAGTTACGCGTTCGAAACCGCCACCCGCTACGGGATCAACCCTGCCATCATCACCCGCGCCAAAGCGCTCTACGGTGAAAATCACGAGAAACTGAGTGTCCTCATCGAGCGGGGGAGTGAGTTGGAGCGTGAGCTGAAACGGAAAAATCGTGAAGTAGACGAACGACTCGAAACCCTCAAATCGCAAGAGCGTGATCTCAAAGAGGCGCGTGAGTATCTGAGAACCGAGTTGGAAGCCGAAAAAGCGAAACTCCGTACCGGTTACGATGAAGCAATCCGTGAAGCGAAAGATGCGGCAAAAGGGATGGATATGGCGGCGATCCACCGTCAGCTCAACAAGGCGCAAGCGAAATTACCAAAACCTGAACCGATCAAAATCGCCGAACCCGAGCCGATCAAATACGAAATAGGGCAGGCGGTCAAATACCGTACCCAGCGCGGAACAGTGGTGAGCGTCGGAGCCAAAGATGCGATGATCGAGGTGGAGGGGATGCGGTTACGGGTCAAACTCACCGATCTCAAACCGAGCGGGAATCTCCCGAAAAAGCCAAAAGTCACCGTCACCTCTCAGATTGAGCAAAAGAGCGGTCTCAAACTCGATCTTCACGGACTTCGTGGGGAAGAGGCGTGTGAGAGGATGGATAAGTTCCTATCCGATGCCCTCTTACAGGGGTTCGATGAGGTGATTATCTATCACGGTATCGGGACGGGGAAACTCGCCTACGCCGTCAAAGAGTTTCTCAAAGCTCATCCGAGTGTCAAAAGTTTTAGTGATGCACCACAGCATTTGGGGGGATTTGGGGCGAAAGTTGTGAGGTTGTAAACATTATGTGGCTTTTTGATTGCTAAATTTAAACGTCAGGAGTCTTTAATTTAATGAATTATTTAATCACCCCTCCTTCAACGCATTATGATGGTGGAATAGGAATTACAGGTTGTGATTTTCGCCATTCTGCTGAAACTTTGAAAAAGCATATATCACCGTCAGATGGGCTTCTTCCTCTTTGTTATCTTCATCGACATGCCATAGAACTTTTTTTAAAATCAGTCATATTTATCTTGCACAAAAAATACATAATCGAATTTGGGGATGGGTTTTCACTTAAAAGACCGGGAATCAAAGTCCGAGATAAATGGATTCCAATGGATAATACGCATAACTTATCAGACCTTTATACATATTTCGAGATTATTTTTGATAATTGTAAAGAACACCTGCCAGATTTTTATTGGGATTTTCCTGGCGATGTCAAAGCAAAGGTAGATTTAGTCAGTGGAACCGATCCATCAAGTACTTTTTATAGATACCCTAACTCTGGTTCAGACTACAAGGATATGAAGAAATCAAAAATTCAAAAAATAAGTCTTGATGGTGCTTTCAATAATTCTAAAAAACCTGCAAAATTGGTTTTAATGCTAGATGAAAATGACAATATTATAGAGACTTATAATATGGATGCTGATGCACTAAGTAAAACTCAGGATGCACTTGATTATTTGAGTGATTTTTTTTATGGTGTTCATGCTACATTTAGGGGTCTTCTGACTGATGGCTCCTAAAATTGAGAAAAAAATAAAAAATGGGACAGGCTACTTTTTTATTTTAAAGCTGGATTCTCGATCAAGTTAGGAATGACGATATGCTCGATCCGTTTTTTCAAGATCATCTATAACGAAAAAGCGACCACCACCGCCCCGAAAATTGAATCAGACATAGAGCTATTTTTTAGTTTAAATTAGTGGCTATTAAATAAGGTAAACTTATGTTATAGTAATGCAATTACAGAAAAAAGGGGTCACAATGAAACGTTTTCTCCTATCAGCGGTAATTGCCGCTGTTGCTTTTACGCTATCGGCATTTGCTGCCGATGTCGGTGTTTCGGTTACCGTCGGTCAGCCCGGTTTCTACGGCAGAATTGATATCGGTGATTATCCGCAACCAAGGTTGATTTATAGAGAAGCAATTATTATCGAACGGGGGGTACCGATGCATCGCCCGCCACTCTATCTGCGCGTCCCGCCGGGGCACGCCAGAAATTGGAAGAAGCACTGTCACGAATACCGCGCCTGCGGCGAGCGGGTCTTGTTTGTGCGCGATGACTGGTATGAACGCGAGTATGCTCCGCGTTATAGAGAAAAACACGGTAATCGTGGGCATGACAACCAAGATAAAGGCAGAGGTAATGATCATGGGAACAAAGGTCACGGCAATAAGTATTAAACTTTCTCCTTTTTCCTTTCCGTTCGCCCTGAGCGTGTCGAAGGGTTCTTCGTCATTCCCGACCTGATCGGGCGAAGTGCCCTTTGGGTAAATCCAGCTTCTCGTCATCCCGTATGACCGTAGGAAATTCTTTAGGGCTTGATACGGGATCTATCCCCATCACTCCACTTGCAAACTTCCTCATTTCAGAGTAAAATCTTTAAAAATATGTGATCTATCGTTTGTAAAATGCAGATAGATGCTATACACTCCCACTCAGGAGAGTGGGAGCGAGAAAATAAGTAAGGAATATAGATAAATGGCAATCATCCCAAAACATGAAGAACTTGAAAAGTTTTCAGATCAAGACCTCATTGAAAAATACAATGAAATAGCCCAAAGTACAGTTGTTGGAACAGCTTTTTATCGTGAAGAGTATGTAAGACGGCAGACAGCAAAACAGACTAACGAGATGATGGCTATTAATAAAAGTATGCAACGTATGACGATAGCCATTACTATACTCACAATAGTCAATGTTATTCTTGTTGCGTATACTATTATCATTCCAATTAAAAACTAAAAAAATTGGGTATGCCACTTTCATTTAAAAAATAAAAAATAGGGGCATGTGATAACTATAACTAAAAAAGCTGGATTCCCAATCAAGTCGGGAATGACGGGGAATGCACCCCCATACATGAATCTCCATTCTTCCTTATTTTAATTTCCCCCTTCTTGACAACCTCCCTCTAAATGATTATAATGATTCTAAAAAGTACAGGATATTGAACATGCAAGTGGTAAATTATACTGAAGCCCGCAATAACTTCAAATCTATGCTTGATCAAGTGTGCGACGATTTCGAGCCGATGATCATCACCCGTAAAAACGGTTCGGCGGCAGTACTTATCTCTATCGAGGAGTACAACAGCTTCAAAGAGACAGCCTATCTCCTCTCGACACCCGCAAACGCCACGCGGTTAGCTGAGTCGCTCAAACAATCAGGACGCGGAGAGATCGAAACGCATGAACTGAGCTTATGATGCTCGGCTGGACACCGAACGGATGGGAAGACTATCTGTTTTGGCAGGCAAACTGATTCAAGATGTGTTGCGTAATCCGAACTCTCTGGAGGGGATCGGAAAACCCGAACGGCTAAAAGAGAACTTATCGGGTCTTATGTCACGGCGGATAGATGAAGAACATCGTCTAGTCTATGAGCCGAGAGAGAAAATAGTGATTATCCATCAGTGCAGATTTCATTACGGATGAGATTATTATCTTTTGACTTTTGAGGCAATGATTTTGGTTCGGTCACGATAAAATAACAAAATAAACTCAAAAACTAAAAGCAGGAGGATAATGTGTTCGGTTCACTCATTAATCCCATCGTACATGCTATAAAGTTTAAAAGAATAGTAAAAAGTGCCGAAGACGGTGATGCTACCCTTCAATATAAGTTGGGTGTTATGTACCACAACGGCTCTTACGTAACTCAAGATTATGAGAAAGCCCTTTTTTGGTATACCAAAGCGGCAGAGCAAGGGTATCCCCCCGCACAAGCCAATCTCGGCGAGATGTATGAATACGGGTATGGCGTTTCTCCTGATGATACCGAAGCCTCCCATTGGTATCACAAAGCAGCTCAGCAGGGGGATGCTATCGCCCAAAACGCTTTTGGATGGATGGTAGAGAACGGCAGAGGCACGGAACAAAATTTTGAAGAAGCTCTCAAATGGTAT
>NZ_MIBU01000209.1:0-1088 GCF_001830725.1 Sulfuricurvum sp. RIFOXYD12_FULL_44_77 | reverse complement strand
ACGGTTTCCGTGCACGTATGGCGACAAAAAACGGCCGTCGAGTATTGAACGCTCGTCGTGCTAAGGGTAGAAAACGATTGGCTGTCTAAATAGCTTCTCGATGCTAAAGCTCCATAGTGAGTTTCAGCGTGTTTATCAACGCGGGAAAAATGCGCACAGCACTTCCATCGCGTTGTTTTATCTCCCCTTAAAGGGAGAAAAAAAAGTTGGATATACGGCCAGTAAAAAAGTTGGAAATGCAGTAGTGAGAAATCGATGTAAAAGACGTCTCCGGGCCCTTTTTGATGAGTTCTCACCCAATGCGCAAGACGGATGGTACGTTTTTGTCGCCAAGAAAGGGTTATTTGACAACCCCTTCGATACAGTGCGACGCGACTGCAAATATGTTTTAAAACGGACGGGTGCCATGGCTGGAGTAGGTGATGATAAGAATCTTCTTTCTTAAGCTCCTGTGGCTTTATCGGCACTCTTTCTCTTTGGTGACACGCGGTGCGTGTCGTCACTATCCCTCATGCTCCGAATATGCCCTATGGCAGTTTGAACGAAACACTCTTCCTCGTGCATTTTCCTCCACGTTTTTACGAATTTTACGGTGCAATCAACTTTTTTCCGGCGGTATTGATTATCCGATTATCAACAAACCGATGTTAAAACCCTCCGAACTCTCCATAAATACGATAAAATACTGGTT
This sequence comes from Sulfuricurvum sp. RIFOXYD12_FULL_44_77, assembly GCF_001830725.1. Lineage (NCBI taxonomy): Bacteria > Pseudomonadati > Campylobacterota > Epsilonproteobacteria > Campylobacterales > Sulfurimonadaceae > Sulfuricurvum > Sulfuricurvum sp. RIFOXYD12_FULL_44_77. The sequence continues at coordinate 397 of NZ_MIBU01000209.1, read as the reverse complement.
TGTTCCATATCAACAGAATTATTTTCTGATTAAAAATTTTAAGTTTAAAGGGTCCCAGTGCTAGAAAAGTTTACTCCCAATCAACGGCTCCTCGTTGCTGTTGCTTTATCTTTTGTCTTTTTCATAGGTTATACGACACTATTTCCTCCGCAAGCTCCAAACGCTGAAGAGAACACCACTACGGTATCAGCTACGAATGAAGTTGCTACTCAACCGACTGCCGCAGCAACGCAAACGGAGAGTAAGGCTTCGGTTGTTGCCGATATTAAAACCGTTACGACCGATACGCTCACCACCGTATCGGCTAAAGAATTTACGTTAAAAATTGATACACTCGGACGGGTCTCTTCGGTCATTTTAAGTAATGCAAAACATAACGGTAAAGACGGGAAACTCT
>NZ_MIBU01000208.1:0-1081 GCF_001830725.1 Sulfuricurvum sp. RIFOXYD12_FULL_44_77 | reverse complement strand
CAACAACGCATCACGAACATTCAATGCATTGAACAACGCCAATGCGTCTTTTGTTTTACCAGTTGGAACTTCAATCGAATCAACGATGAAAAGTTTTCCAGCTGTTGCCAAAGCATCCAACGCACATTTAAGTGCTAGTTTCTTTTGCTTTTTATTGATCTTCTGATCGTAGTTACGACCTGTGTTTGGTCCATGTGCAACAGCACCGCCAACGAAGATCGGTGAACGACGTGAACCGGCACGTGCGCCACCTTTACCTTTTTGAGCCCATGGTTTTTTCCCACCACCGCGCATCTCAGAACGAGTTTTTGCAGATGCCGTATTAGAACGGATACTCGCTTGGTACGATTTAACGTACAAATAGAGGTTATGGGTATTGATACCGCTGAAGCTCTCAGGCAATGCCAATTCAGAGGCTTTTTCGAATTTTTCGTTCAGTACAATCGCGCTCATTGTTTCACTACCTTTACTCGACCTAATGCACCGTTTGCACCTGGGACAGCGCCCACTACAACCAATACACCGTTTTCTGCGTCGTATGACATTACTTCATTTTTTACAGTAACTAATTCGTTACCGTATTGACCTGACATTTTACGTCCTTTTTGGACTTTACCAGGCCATTCGCGGTTACCGATAGATCCACCGGTACGGTGAAAACGGTGACCGTGTGCGCCAGGTCCGCCGGCAAAATTCCAACGTTTCATAACGCCGGTAAAACCGCGACCTTTAGTATTGAATGCACTTTTAACTTTTTTAGCATCCGCTAAAGGTGTCATATCCAAATCACCGGCTTCGGTGTTAGCAACTTCCAATGTAGCGAATTTGTTGAATTCAGCAGAAAGGTTATATTTCTTTTGCTGACCCTCAATAGGCTTATTACGTGCTTTTCCTTGGCTATATGCTACGAGAGCAGTGCCATCTACTACTTCGCAAACTTTCACTTCTTTTACTTTTAAAAGAGTTACCGCTTTACTTGGTACGCCAATCGTTCGGCTCATGCCGATCTTTTCTACAATGTATTCCACACCCTACTCCTTACTTGTCCATAGAGCGAACTTCTACGTCCACTTCCGGAGCC
>NZ_MIBU01000207.1:0-4228 GCF_001830725.1 Sulfuricurvum sp. RIFOXYD12_FULL_44_77 | reverse complement strand
TCATCGTATCGGCTTTTGAACGCTTTAGCGGTATTCATCGTCGTGTAGTTGGCATTATCATACGAATAGAGAGAGTTTTCGATGGTATCGTAATAGGCGAGCGCTTTGAGATAGCCGTTGAGCAGATTTTTTTGTCCGGTGATGAAAATGGACTCTTTATCCCAGTACGGCCAATCCCAATATTTCGCTTGAGAGTATGCCGGATCGCTTACCGGAGGCTGTTGCTTTTGGTCGTTTTGGTTCGAATAGCCGATGGCGATTTCACTGCCATCATCCGCGATATAGCCCCCTTTTAAACTCACTTTGGTATCTTTGGTTTCAGAGCGTAGGCGTTCTCCCTCGCTCTGTACACTTCCGGCGACCTGTGTGTAGTCATCGCTTAGGCGAATATGGTTTTGATCGCTGTAGGTGGCACCCAGTTGCGCGTAGAGGTGATCTTGACGGGTTCCGAGGTTGATCGATCCGACGCGTCGGGAAAGCTCACCGTCGCTGTCGAGCACCATCCCCGCTTTTAGATTCCCCTCCAGTGCTTTTGTTGGGCGTTTAGAGATGACATTCACAACCCCTCCCATCGTGTTTGCACCGTAGGCAATAGAGGAATACCCTTTGGAAACGTCGAGCTGAGCAATGTCGGCAGTGAGGAAACGGTCGTAATCGAAGTTGCCATCATAGGGGACATACACAGGGATACCGTCGATAAAAACACCGATCCGTCGTGCATCAAACCCGCGAATGTAGAGGGTCGATTCACCGCGCCCCCCTTGGACGTCTTGGTTGACACCGCTCATATTGTCCAGTGCGTCAGAGATCGTTTCAGAGGCATGTTTTGAGAGCTGTTCTGAGGTGATGCTTTGCTCAAAAGGGCTTTCATTGATCGGTGTATCGAGGACATTAACTTGTCCCAACGTAAAAGTATCAGCCAATACCGCTGAAGCAGCCAGAGATAGGAGGAGTAAGTTTTTCTTCATTTTTTTTCCTTACGAGGTGTATTTTGCATTAACTCAAATTGAACGAAATAGGAATACTCAATTCAACGGTTTTCCCCAAGAGCGGGAAATTACCGCTGAGGCTGAGAATCGTCTGAATCGCTTTGGTATCGAGCACGGTGCTTCCGCTGGTGCTTTTAACCTGTGCGGACTCAACCGTACCGTCGGGTTTGAGGGTGAACGTGACCAATACCACCCCCTCCAGTCGCAATTTCCGAGCGATAGAGGGGTAGATGATGGCGTTTTCGATCATAGCTCTGATGTGTCCCAATGCCGCTCCGCCGATTTGATTTTCAGGAACAGGATTTCTTGGTAGTTCTTTTTCAGAAGAGGATGAGGTCAAATGAGGAGAATCATTTAGCGTATTGGATGAGCGAAGTGAAGATGCGGGATGGGACATTGCTAGGGGCGCGGACGCCTCAGAGGAGAGCATCGGTTGTTTCGTCGCTATCCTCTCAGGTGTCGTTGCAATAGGGCTAGGCTCTATTTTTTGGTCCGTTTTTGGTTGAACTTTAGAGATGGTGTGAATATCTCCCGATTCAGAGGTAAACTCAGCCAATGAAATCACGATTCTCTCTTCTGCTTTTACTAAAGGGATCGGATGGGCAGTCATAAAATAGGTCATTGAAGCCAAAAGGGTCGCATGAATCCCGAAGGAAGCGGCAAACGATTTAGTTTTTAATAACGAATTTTTATGTTGTATCTTTTCTGATATAACGATAGAATTTAAACTATGCATCTTTTATCCTTAGTAATTTTGATACATTATCAGGGGAGACGATACCGCAGACAAGGACGCCTGTCGCCTCGTCTTATATGGTTAGAAAATAAAGCTTATTTAAGCGCAAAGCCGTATTTTTTCATAATAGCATCCGCTTCAGGTGATTCAAAAACTGAAATAAAAGCACGCGCCGCTTTATTGTTTTCACCCCGCTTAAGCAGTGCATATCCTTGAATGATGTCGGGATGAGTTTTAGCATCAATCAGACCGAAATTCATCTCTTCGGCGATGATCGGGGCTTTTGCGATAGAGATTGCGATGATTCCGACATCCGCTGCACCTGTTTGGACGTATTGGGTCGCTTGTGAGATGTTTTCCCCCATAACAAATTTATGTTTGACTTTGTCGTATAGTCCCAGTGTTTTCAGTGCAGCGACGGCAGCTTGACCGTAGGGAGCATGGTCAGGATTGGCTATGGCTATTTTTTTAATTTTATCCGTTGCTAAAATTGAGAGATTATTGACAGGGATGTTGCTTGATTTTAGTGTCATAAGACCGACACGACCAAGTGCGTATGGTTTAACATTACCGACTGCAAATCCTTTTTCTTTTAGCTCTTTAGGATAATTCATATCGGCAGCAAAATAGGCATCATAGGGAGCACCGTTTTGAATTTGCGTCAATGCTTTACCGCTTGAACCGAATTGGAAATTAATGGTTTCATTCGGATATTTTTTTTCACAGAGGATTTTTATCTCTTTGAACGCATATTGAAGATCGGATGCGGCGGCGATGTTGGCAGTGTCAGCAAAAGCAACTGAAGCAGTTGCAACGAGTGAGAGGAGAAGGGCAGAGAACTTCATAATAATTCCTTTGTTTCTTTTTTGATATAACGACAATCACAAACGTAACATTGCAAAAATGGTTCGCGGAAAAACGCGACAATTTCGTTATATTTTGTAGGATATAACGAAATTATAAGGAAAAAGGCTTAAAGTTTGTAAGTAGGTAATGAAAATGTGTTGAAGATGAACGGCATGTTTGGAATAATATTACGAGAGGAATTCATAAAATGGATCATCCTTGTTTAATCCGATATTGGTAATACAAGTATTAAAAAGCACTTCGAAATAGCTGATTAGTGTATACGTTGTGTCCATACATTCCTGATAATCTAAAATGATGGTAGTTCCGATTTCATAGTTTCTTTCTATATCAATAAACTTCTTTTCATCAATTCGAAAGGCTCGCCATTTAACTGTTAAATTATTGTTGTTATTTGTATCTAGGTTGGATACTACACCTAGTCTATGTACGAAGCAATTCCTAGCTTTATTTAAACTGGTTACATGGTCTTCAAAATCTATTGTATTTGAATGATGAATTTTAAATTCTTTTATCTTGGTTGGAAAATCTTTTTTTCCAAATTTTATTTTTGCTTGTTCAAGAACACTTATAAAATGCTGCTCATCTTGATGGGAAATCCTATTTTTTATGGCATAGATTGTTGAATATAGTCTTTCCATATAGTGATGTAAAAGTCCTATAGACTCTTCAAGAAATTTTTTAGATGTATACCATTGAGCCTTTTCAACTTTTTCCGTGAATGATTTATTTTGTGCATATTGAAAACCAAATGTAACTGCATGTATTGAAGAATTATAGGTTTCTTCCGAGCTCATAATACCAATTGCATAAAATTTATGTGTATCTATTAAATATTGAAGTTCTTGACCAAACATATTTTTTAAATACGCAAGTGGAACGACTAAGTTGCCTGATTCTGTAATTGCTAGTGTAAATTTTTCATCTTCTCTCATTTTTAGAACCTAACTGAATTATTAATTAATTTTCGACCATACTTATTAAATGATTATATTATTAGAGAAGCTTGATTCCCACCTTCGCAGGAATGACGATTTACAACCCAATTATAATATGTTTCGGAGATATAAGGGCGTAAGCATTCATCCCCTCTGAGAGTTGCGCTGTATCTTTCGGATTCATCAGAGCAATCAGTTCGGTAAAGAGATCAAGGGCGAAAGCGATCTCGTCCGTTTCGTCTTGGGACTCGATACGACTGATCGTCCCTTTGAGAGTGTTCATCGCCTCTTCGCCTTTCGGAGGAGTCGTGACGATAGTAACATCACTTGATTTGATGATGGCGTAGAGATCGCATCCGACGGTCAGTCCCATATTTCGAACTGATTTGAGGGTGATGATTGATTGGATCGTATGGCTTCCCGTTAGTGAGAGGGTAAGTACACCGTTAAGACCGCGCTCTTCGATGCTTAGAAGCGTTGCGGGGAGTTGATTCCGCGCGCTGGTAGTGAGAAACGTGCGGCTGAGGATGCGGGCGAGGCGTTCGGGGTCGTTGCCCGCTTCGGCGAAACGGTCGATAAACTGACGGTGGAGTTCGTTGAAACGGTGAAACGTCGCGATGAGTTCACGGGCGTAGGGGGTGAGTTTCGTTCCTCCGCCCCCTTTGCCACCAGTAAGACGCTCTATGAGCGGCTGATCG
>NZ_MIBU01000206.1:0-1086 GCF_001830725.1 Sulfuricurvum sp. RIFOXYD12_FULL_44_77 | reverse complement strand
CGAGGCGCAATTAGCACATTTTAAGGCTACATTAAGAAGCCTCGGATATCCTCTAATCGGTGAGGAAGAGGGTGTTATTGATAATGCTACTCTTAAGCTCAAGAGTTTTGTCTCTTGTGCCGTTGGTAAATTTTCAACTGATAAAGAATCAGATTAATTTCAAAATTGTGAGGAGAACAGATGTTTAAAACGACCAATCCCGGTAACGTCCCTGTATGGGTAAATACCGATAACTGTAAAGCATGTGATATTTGTGTATCGGTATGCCCATCGGGTGTACTCGGTATGCGTTATGAGCCGACATCAACCTTGGGTGCTATGATCTCGATCAATCATCCTGAGAGTTGCATCGGCTGTAATGAGTGCGAACTCACATGCCCTGACTTCGCTATTTATGTTGCGGATAAAGCAGATTATAAATTTGCAAAACTGACTGATGAAGCAAAAGCACGTCAAGCGGCTATTATCGCTAATAAGTATATGTCACTAGACCAAGCAGGAGTGAAATAATGGCAAGAGAAGTAATTTCAACAGGTAACGAATTATCAGCACTCGGTGCTTTTGATGCGGGTTGTATGTTTTTCGGCGGATATCCGATCACTCCATCATCGGAAGTAATGCACGAGATGTCTGATCTTCTACCGACTGTCGGTGGAAAATTTATCCAAATGGAAGATGAGATTGCCGGTATTTCTGTAGCACTCGGTGCTTCAATGGCGGGTACAAAATCGATGACGGCAACCTCAGGTCCGGGGATCTCTCTTAAAGCAGAGCAAATCGGTTTGGCGTTTATCGCTGAAGTTCCATTGGTTATTGTTAACGTAATGCGTGGAGGTCCATCAACCGGTCTTCCGACTCGTGTATCCCAAGCGGATATCGGTCAAGCGCAATATCCGACCCACGGTGATTACGCATCGATCACGTTATGTGCGGGATCACTTGAAGAGTGTTATACGCAAACCGTACGCGGATTTAATTTGGCTGAGCGATACATGACTCCGGTATTCGTCCTTTTGGATGAGACGGTAGGTCACATGCACGGTAAAGCAATGCTTCCGGATCTCGAAGAGGTAAAAGCTTCAATCG
>NZ_MIBU01000205.1:0-5658 GCF_001830725.1 Sulfuricurvum sp. RIFOXYD12_FULL_44_77 | reverse complement strand
ATGTTCTTCTACTTTCTAAATACATCATAGTTAATCCTCTTTAGCTCATTGGTAACAATTGTGGAATAACGAGCCAAACATGTTTGCTCACCCACAAGCCGATCAATGCTGATACCGCAGCAATTTTCAGCAAATAATACGATTGATTTTTGAGGCTTAGACATACCAAAGCCATTGGAACCAAGAATGCCATCACTTGACCGATCCAGAACATAACGGTGTATTCGCCGCCTTTAATGTAATGGAGAACCGCTGCAACCTCTTCGGCTTTCATAGGACCAAAAATGATCTCTGCCATATAGAGGATAAATGCGGCAGCAGCGCTAAGTCCCAAAACAATCGCCAAATCTTTTTTCACCGCGTCTGAGAATTTGTTTCCGCCGAGGAGAATCATCGTAGCAGACCCTGCTAACAATGCTGCCAAAATCATTTGCGCCGATTCGGTCGGCATTTGCCATAGTTCACGTGCCGTTGATTGCGCCATAAGTCCCGCCGTATACAACGTTACCGGAATCGCCAAAAGTACGGTCCATCCGAGGAGTTTATCGTACATAGCAACATCATTTTTCATATAGATTGCATACGCCATAGCAAACAGCAATCCTACAAAACCTGTCGCCATCCATGCACCGATCGTAATCGCTGACGTCAAATGAGGATGGAAGAAAATGTGCCAGAAACGGAACATTTGGTGCAAATCGATAACCGTAAAGAACAAGAAAATATGGATAAATACGATCGAAATCGCCACTACCGGAAAACGGATAAATCCGGTTTGCTCCGGATGTTTTTTAAGCAAATAAAACCCAAGGAAAATAATCCCCGTACCGATACTTTTCGCCCACATGTTCATGGTAATGATCCAACCCCAAACGATCCCGGGAAGAGCAACGTCAAGAGTTACAACCGCGTTGGTTGCCGCTATTGTTTCGTGTACCATTAGTGCCCTCCTATAGGGAGATGTTTAAGATTATTGAAGAGGTTATGCCCCTCGCCTCTGAACGATGCTAGAGGGTTCAACGTTACGTTACCGCCACCGACATAATAGTGGTGAGGGAATGTCCCTTTTTCCGGTTTACGCACTTGTACGTTCCCTTGATGTGATTGAATGTATTTGCTGATGTTCGACATCGGATCATCCAAATCACCGAAAATATTCGCTTCTACCGGACACGCTACAACACATGACGGCATCATCGCACTCGCAATACGGTGTGCACAATAGGTACATTTGTCAGCCGTTTGCGTTTGAGGATCGATGTAGATCGCACCGTATGGGCACGCCATAACACACCCTGCGCATCCGATACAGCGCTCTTTATCGATATTAACAATACCGTTTTCAAGATAGTGCAATGCACTAACCGGACAAATACGTTCACACGGTGCATTTGCACAATGGTTACAGCGAAGCGGCGTAAAGGTCCGTTTCGTCTCCGGGAATGTTCCCACATCAACATATTTGACACGTAGACGCCATGTACTAAGCGGAACTTCATTCTCCACTTTACAGGCGATCTCACAGCCCTTACATCCCATACAAAGGCGAAGGTCTACCAAGAAACCTAATTGCATATATTCTCCTTATTCCTGATTCACGTGAACGCCATTCATGTCATAAGCTACATGAATAATCTTTATTTGATGCCGTGATTACAGGCATTTGACGGCATTACTGCTGGGTTGATATTAGCTAAAGTAGGTTTAACTCAAACTAAAAAGCACCCCATTTTTGCTATAACTTTTTGATATGTTACCGTTTGGTAATTTCCCCGAAGAGAGGGAAAAAGGGGGAAAGTAAAAATAAGATTTATGAATCCAAGCGGCAGCGAACCGATGCTTCATGCGCACCAAGCCCTTCGGTATGGGCTATAAGGGCACATGCTTCACCTATTTCATTGATCGCTTGACGCGAAAAAGAGATGATAGACGATTTTTTCATAAAGTTCTCAACCCCAAGCGGTGAATAAAACTTCGCTGTCCCTCCGGTAGGGAGGGTATGGTTCGGTCCTGCCACATAATCACCGATTGCTTCAGGGGTATAATGCCCCAAAAAGATCGCTCCGGCGTGTTTTATAGCGGGAAGGAGTGCAAAAGGGTTATCGGTTGCTACTTCGAGGTGTTCAGGGGCAATCTCGTTCATAAGAGCTACTGCTTCTTCCATCGACTCGGTTACAATAATTGCGGCACGTTCTTCGATCGATTTACGGGCGATCTCTTCACGAGGAAGTTTTTTGAGCCAATTTTCTACTTCGATTGCACACGCATCCGCAAATTTTTGGGATGGGGTGATCAAAATGGAGCTTGCCATTTCGTCATGTTCTGCCTGAGAGAGCAAATCAATGGCGATATGGACAGGATTGGCCGAATCATCCGCCAATACACCGATCTCACTCGGCCCTGCGATCATGTCGATGTTCACCTCGCCGAATACCATCTTTTTCGCCGTTGCGACGAAAATATTTCCCGGGCCCGTAATGACATCGACTTTAGGGATCGTCGCGGTACCGTATGCCATCGCAGCAATTGCACTCGCACCGCCGACTTTAAACACTTCACTCACACCGCACAAATGACACGCCGCCAATAAAAGTTCATTCGGCTCATTATCGGGTGTCGGTGTCGTCACAACGATATGCTCCACTCCCGCTACTTGTGCGGGGATAACGTTCATCAAGAGTGAACTTGGATAGGCCGCTTTTCCTCCGGGGATATAAAGACCTGCACGATCGACGGGAGTCACTTTTTGCCCTAATATTGTTCCGTTTGCCTCGGTATCAAACCAGCTTTTCGGTAACTGTTTTTCATGGTAGCTTCGGATACGCTCATACGCCAAATGCAACGATGCTTTGAGTGTCGGGTCTAATGCCTCATAGGCTCGTTTCATGTCACCCGTATCAATGCGCAGCTCTGCACCGCTTGAGGGATTCCAGCGATCGAATTTAGAAATATGTCGAAATAATGCCGCATCGTCTTCAGAGCGAATCTCATCGATAAGTCCTTTAACGATCGAAGAGACATGCTCCATATCCATCTTTCCACGCCCTAACAGTTCGCCAAACACGGTATTAAATTGTGCATCATTGGTGTGAATAAGGGTCATAAACTCTCCTTTTTACTTTTTGGTCGTACTTTTTTTGTACTCTTGTTTGACAATATCAAGCGCTTTGAGAAAATCATCACTCTCAACAGCTCCCATTATCGGTTCGAACATCGGGGATTTCCCTTTGATAAACCATGTTGCGGGGGTGCCTTGTGTCATCAGAGACGGGGGCACCGTCCCCTCATCGACAACACCCTCATAGAGAATAAAATCGCGATTTAGTATCGTAACAATTTTTGGATCTTTCAACGTTTTTTGTTTTAAAACTTCACACCATCGGCATCCGTTTTTGGTCACTAGCACCATTAATGGTTTTTGCTCTTTGATCCCTCGCTCAACGGCTGAGGCAATATCTTTGTCCCATTTAAGATCGGCTGCAGATAATGCAAGTGTCGAGAAGAGCAGTATTAAAAATAGTTTTATCATCGTCATTTCACCTTTTTTAAAATCTCTTTTGCAATATCAGCAAGTTCTTTATTGCTAACATCAATAACAACATCGGCCACTTTTTTATAATGTGCTGAACGCTCATCATAGAGTTTAATCGCTTTCTCTATATCTTGAAACAGCGGACGTTTACGCAGTTTTTTTTCGGCATCGGGATGGGCAAGAATGCGGCTGTGAATCGTCTCAAACGGTGCCGACAAATAAACAACCGTTCCGATTTTTTTTAGATTCGGCACTTTAAAAAAACCGCCCCCGGTAGAGATCAAAGTTCCTCGCACCTCTTTTTGGAGCCACTGAGCCACTTTACGCTCTAAGATGCGAAAATACTCTTCACCCTCTTGAGCAAAAATCTTTTTGATACTACGGTTTTCCATACTCTCGATAATATCATCCGTATCCAGTGCCACTAAATCAGACTGCTGTACTATTTCACGTGCGACTGAGCCTTTGCCGACTCCCATAAAACCGATTAGGACGATATTCTTCATAGATTCTCTGATGTTGGTTTATAATGGTGACATCATATCACGCGTTAACTTAGGAGACTTTCTTGATCACTCTAAATAACCTATATCACACCGAAACTCCAGTTCCCAACAGCGAAATCTTTACCACTCTTTTTCAAAACCGAACACTCAAAATAGAATCGATCCGCTCACGTCTCAAAACACAGGGAGAGATCTATAATCAACAAGAAGATGAATGGGTAGTATTGTTAATCGGGGAAGCCACTCTCGTAGTTAACGAGCAGAGGCTAACACTCTCCGCAGGAGATTATTGTTTTATCCCTCGTCACACCAGGCATCAGGTTTTATCAACCTCTAGCGATGCCCTCTGGCTCGGAGTTTTTAGCTCTTAAACTCATTAATACGGGCAGAGAGAGATTGTGCTACCTGCACTAACTGTTTAGAGTCATTTTCAATCTGTTCGACACTTTTTTGATTCCCTTCAGAAACCGTATTGATTTCTGAAATTTTCTCAATGATCCATTCGATATGTCCTACCACCTCAACCGAATCATTATAAGAGCGTTCGGCGACCGCTACCGAGCGTTCCATCTCCGCTGACGTTGCAGAAATTTTATCTTCCACTTCATTCGATATAACCGTCAGTTCGTTCATACTTTTGGCGTTCTCACCCATTTTGTCACTGACATCATTGATCGCTTGAACAATCGTTCCGACACTGATCTCAATTTCGGTCAAACTTTTTTGGGTTCGCTCTGCCAGTTTTCGCACTTCATCGGCGACAACGGCGAATCCTCGTCCATGCTCACCCGCACGTGCCGCTTCTATCGCTGCATTCAAAGCGAGAAGATTGGTTTGATCGGCAATATCTTTAATAACTCCGAGAACACTTTTAACTTGATCCGCATCGTGTTGCAAAGAGACCAATCGAGAAGACATCTCATGCTCGGTTTCAATATACCCCTCAACCTCTTCTACCAATTTTGACAACGCATCTTTTGCTGTGATCAATTCACCATTCGCATTGGCAACATTTCGCTGTGTTTGTTCGGATACCGAAATCGCTCCGGAGAGTATCTCTTTAATCGAATGGCTCTTTTGCGTTGTCGCCTCGACGATCAATCTCTCTTGCTCTACCCCATTCGAAATCGTCCGTGTTGCATCCGTAATGGTCGTTGCTATCATCGAATTTTGTCGTCCTAAATCTTTCACTTCATTGACCGTCTCTTGCACCATTGAGACAAAATTATTGACCGCCAATGCAGCTGCCGAAAATTCATCTTTTTTACTTGCATCCAGACGTTTTGTTAAATCTTTGTCCCCGCTCACCAATGCACCGATACGAGTGCGAAGACCTTCCAACGGAGTCAATACCTCTTTTCCGAAGAAAAGATTGAGTACCGAAACGAAAACAATGACAACAACACTTAATGCAATCAAAAGAATCGTCTCTGTTTTGCTGATCTCAGCATCATTTTTCTCCAGAGATATCACCAAATCCATAACCCCGAGTACATCTCCGGTTTGAACATTCGAATGACACGCCAAACATCTCTCTTCCGCTATCAGAGGCTGTAGTAGACGAATTGTATGGATACCGTTCGTCTTTTCCGCAACATACGGTTTTTTAGTTTTAAAAAT
>NZ_MIBU01000204.1:0-1100 GCF_001830725.1 Sulfuricurvum sp. RIFOXYD12_FULL_44_77 | reverse complement strand
TACGATCAGTTTTATAACAAAGTAGTGATCGAATCGCTCGAAGATATTAGCGGCGATTGGATCACACTGCAAAAGTATGAGGTACACGATGAATATAACATGGCCAAATTTTAACCGTAATCAGCTGATTCTCCTCATTTCTGGTGGGATTGTTTTACTCTTGCTCCTTTTCGCTCTTTTACGAGATGGCAGTGACACCGTAACCCTCTCTGAAGCGGCAAAGCTTATCGAAAATGATCAGATCGAAAAAGCATTCAGCGACGACGGATACACCTATTTCGCGACGAAAGAAAACGGCGTGGTGAAAATCGCGTCGTCCCAATTACCCTCAGAGTTGACCGCGCATCTCATTATCGAACCCAAAGGGGGGAGCGGTTGGGGATGGTTTTTTATCTTTTTTGCCCTGATTAGCGGTGCCGGGTTTTGGGCTTGGAAAAGCCGCCTCGGTTTTGAGGATGATACCCCGATCGAGGTACCGGCTGCCAAAGCTTCTGCTGAGCCTGAAGCACCATCTTCTTCTATCACTCCGGCGAAATCGACCGTCCGTTTCAGCGATATCGGCGGAATCGGCGATGTCAAAGAGGAACTCGAAGAGATTATCGACTTTTTGCGCAATCCGAAACGCTACTACAGTTTCGGTGCCCGTATGCCGCGCGGTGTGTTGCTCGTAGGCCCTCCTGGGGTCGGAAAAACGATGATTGCCAAAGCGGTTGCTGCCGAAGCGGATGTCCCCTTTTTCTACCAAAGCGGCGCATCATTTGTTCAGATTTATGTCGGAATGGGGGCGAAACGGGTGAGCGAACTTTTCTCTGCCGCCAAGAAAAATGCCCCTGCCATCATCTTTATCGACGAGATTGATGCAGTGGGCAAGAAGCGTGAGGGGGGACGAAACGACGAACGTGAAGGAACCCTCAATCAGCTCTTAACCGAGATGGACGGATTTGAAGAGACGAGCGGTATCGTCGTTATCGCTGCTACCAATAACATCGACGTCATGGACGCCGCATTGCTCCGCGCGGGACGGTTTGACCGCCGTATTTTCGTCGAGCTTCCGACCGCAAGTGAACGTGAAGCGATTTTGCAAAAATACCTTCGCCATA
>NZ_MIBU01000203.1:0-2391 GCF_001830725.1 Sulfuricurvum sp. RIFOXYD12_FULL_44_77 | reverse complement strand
CGGCTGGGGGCATCAAATTCGCTCGTATGTTTTGGCTCCCTATCAGCAAGTCAAAGACACCCGTTCAGGAATCCCCTACTCAAACATCAGCACTATTCTTGACGGGGATATCGATGAAATGATCGAAGGTGTACTCATCTCCCTTAGCCGCAAAGATGACGACGAATAATCCAAACACCATTCTCAAAGAGTGCGCGCTCCATGAGCCGTGCTCCTATATTTCGGGTAATACCCAAAGCATCCATTATAAAGTGATACAAGAGTGTACCAAAGAGCAATGTGAAGCCCTTATTCTGAGGGGGTGGCGACGGTTCGGATCAATGTATTTCCGTCCCATTTGTCAGGAGTGCCGCGCATGCGAGAGTCTCAAAATTGATGTTGAACGCTATCCGCTGAGAAAATCGGATCGCCGAATCTTACGTAAAAATGCCCATCTTAGCACCGTTATCCGTCAACCGACCCTCACACGTGAGCACCTCAGCCTTTTTGAGCGTTACCATCGATATAAGCACCATACCCGCGATTGGGATGCTCCAAAAAACGACCCGAAAAACTACTACGCCTCATTTGTTCAAGGGCATGGAGATTTTGGATTTGAAGTGCTCTATTTCGAAGGGGAAAAACTTATCGCCGTCGATCTCATCGATATTTTAGAAGAGGGGATCAGTGCTCTGTATTGCTACTACGATCCCGACTACAACAGCCAATCTCTCGGACGCTATACTCTGTTGCAGCAAATCGAATTTGCCCGCCGTTTGGGGCTTAAATGGATCTATCTCGGCTATTACGTCAAAGGGTGCCAAAGTTTGGAGTACAAAGCAACTTACACCCCCTCACTTGAACTGATGGGGAGACCCGAAGAGGATGAGATACCGATATGGAAAGAGGTAACCGATGAATACCCTTCTCTTTAAAGACACTCTGATAACCCCCTCCAAAGTGATCTGTATCGGACGCAACTACGTCGAACATATTTACGAGCTGAATAATGAAATCCCCTCCTCTATGGTCGTTTTCAACAAGCCCAATTCTGCCATCACCGATACCTTGCATTTCATAACGCCGGATACCCGCTTCGAGGGAGAGATCTGTTTTCTAATGATGGAGGGAGCGATAGCGGGGGTGGGATTCGGACTCGATCTCACCAAAGGTGACCTCCAAAATTATCTTAAATCCAAAGCTCTTCCGTGGGAGCGGGCAAAAGGATTTGACGGCTCTGCCGTTTTAGGTGATTTTGTCCCTCTCACAGTACCCCTCGAATCGCTTCGGATGACACTCCATATCAACGGCGTTTTAGTGCAAGAAGCGACGTATGAGCTCATGATCTACAAACCCTCAGAAATGGTAAAGGAGATAGCACGTTTTATGAGTTTTGAAGATGGGGATATCATCATGAGCGGTACCCCTAAAGGGGTATCAACCTATCATATCGGAGATACCTTTATCGGACGCATTTACAGTGGCAATACGGTAGTGGTTGAGAGTCAATGGAGTGTACTTTAACGTTACACTTTTTCGAGCATAAGCTCTTCTAGGTTATCGGGAATATTTACAATCTCTTTTGTTTTAGTCCCAACGCCTGCTGAAGAGAGTGGTGACTCTGATATCAAAGTCTCTATATCCCCTTCAAAATCGGCGAGTACAAATCGATCACCCCATATTCTGAAAATCAGATGTTTCGGCAACCTCATCACTAAATAATCTGCAAACTCGGAAATAAGTACATTTCCCCCTTCCCATCCATGTGTTTTATTGTAATGATGAAAATCGACCAATGAGATAATCCAAAGTTTATCCGGTTTCGGATGACGGGAACGTCCGTTAAACGTCATCATAAAATAATCTTCATTGTAAAGTTTTGTCAACCGATCCTTGAAAAAATAGCTCATCCGTTCTTCTTCGAGTGCACTGGAACCCATCTGAGTGATCGAAGTATCGATCGTAACATCGGCAAGAACTTTTGATGCGGCATTGACGACGGCCGGATGGTACCATTTACCGCTCAACTCATTCAACTCGATCAGTGATTCGTCAATCTCTTTTCGGGGTTTATAAATACGGTTGGTGGTCATTGCGTCAAACGAATCGGCAACCGCCATAATATGCCCCAGCATCGAAATCTCTCCACCTTTTTTACCGTAGGGATAACCGCTTCCGTCATAGCGCTCATGGTGGTCTATCATAATATCCGCGAGCTCTTTATACAAATGGACGGTTGAGAGAACCTCATATCCTGCCCTAGCGTGTTCTTTAATCAGTTCATATTCAAGCTTGGTCAATTTTCCGGGCTTTAGCAAGATCGAATCAGGGGTGACTACTTTGCCAATGTCATGCAGTTTTGCCGACTCAACCAGTAATTGGATCTCTTTTTCGGGAAGTTCCATCTCTCTG
>NZ_MIBU01000202.1:0-1094 GCF_001830725.1 Sulfuricurvum sp. RIFOXYD12_FULL_44_77 | reverse complement strand
CTTGAATGTTGACGGTACTATCGGTATCTTAATGGTTGATATGTGGCGTGCCCTTGGATATTCTGAAGAAGAGATTGACGGCTTCATCGAAGCAGGTGCATTAAATGCCTTCTTCGTTGTCGGGCGCTCTATTGGATTTATCGGTCATATTTTGGATGAAAAACGTCTCGGTATGCCGATGTATCGTCACCCGACAGACGATATCCTCTACAGCGTTGAACTCGCAGACGAAATCTAAACCTTCCTGTCATTCCCGCGAAGGCGGGAATCCAGCTTCTTCTTTTCTCTCCTTTCCTCTTTTTTTGTTATAATCGTTTTTTAATGAATTTTGTTTTCTAAAGGTTTCAGTATGAAACGTTTTGCTTTTACACTTCTAGAACTTGTCTTTGTTATTATAGTAATAGGCATTTTAGCTGTTCTTGCTATGCCGAATTTTAACCGTGATGGGTTAGCGGAAGGGACAGAACAATTGGCTAGTCATATTCGTCATGCGCAACATTTAGCAATGGTTGATGACAGATTTGATCCAAATCATGCCCAGTGGTATTCCGAAATGTGGGTTTTATGGGTACGTCAAGTCAGTGATGTCAACAATGGAGGGCAAAATGAGTGGTTTTATGAAGTGTTTTCAGATAGAGCTGCGTATAACGGCAATTCTACGGAAGAAGAAGAAGCAACAGACCCGCTAACCGGTGAAAGTTTGGGGAATGGAACGCTTGACAACACCGTTGATGATGGCAAAATAATTAATTTGACAAGAAACTTTGGAATTACGAATGTTGCCTTTGCTGGTGGAACCAATGTGAATGGAAGTACATTACGTCGAGTTGCATTTGATAACATGGGGAAACCATACCGTGACGCTGATCCCAATCCTAATGCCAATTGGCGTAATTTTCTTCTTACAACTGATATGAATATATCATTGACTGGTTCAGACGGACGTATTGCAAGAATTATTATTAGCCCTGAAACAGGATATGTAACAACAATAATTCCCTAAAGAGTGAATGCTTTTTAAATTCATTAAAATTCTTTCATTTTCTTCTTGACATTTTATATTATTTCCCCTATAATTCCCGTCCACAAACGCT
>NZ_MIBU01000201.1:0-1112 GCF_001830725.1 Sulfuricurvum sp. RIFOXYD12_FULL_44_77 | reverse complement strand
CGGTTGTGCCGTCAATTTTCATTGAGAGACCGTTAATACCAAGCAGTTTCGTTTCCAATCCGAGTGTTGCACGAACCGTAAACGCATCGGCATCTTTTTTCGTAGAATCTTCTATCGATACATTCTCATAACGGGGACGAATCTCTCCATTAAATTTTGCATCGCTAAAGAGGGTAAAGCCTTCTGCACTAAGACAATTTGGCAACAATGTTAAAACCGCAACGGCGGATAAGGTAATTTTTTTCATAGTATGTGTTCCTTGGTTTGAATATTTATTCGTCGTCTTTGGCAAATTTCGAGTATAAAAACTCGATGATCGCGCTGCGACATCGGAGATACTCGGGATTATTCTGAAGTTCCAAACGGTTCCGTGGACGTGGGAGGTTCACTTCTAGTATCTCTCCGATTGTCGCCTCAGGGCCGTTAGTCATCATAATGACCCGATCGCTTAGCAGTACCGCTTCATCCACATCATGGGTGATGATGACGACGGTATTGCCTGTTTGCATCTGTATCCGCATCAAATGATCTTGCAGATTAGCACGGGTGAGCGAATCGAGTGCTCCGAAGGGCTCATCCATGAGGAGCACCTTAGGCTCGATGGAGAGGGCACGGGCGATACCGACGCGCTGTTTCATCCCCCCGCTGATCTCGCCGGGGTATTTGTCTTTGGCATGACCCAGATTGACCATATCGATGTATTTCATCACATGATCGCGGATTTCGCTGTTGCTCAAATCTTCGCCCAGTACTTTACGTACCGCCATTTCGATGTTTTGATAGACACTTAGCCATGGAAGCAAAGAGTGGTTTTGAAATACCACCGCCCGCTCCGGTCCGGGAGCGAGAATATGCTTATCTTCGAGTAAAATTGTTCCGTTTGAAATCGTATCGAGTCCTGCAATGAGGTTGAGGATCGTCGATTTTCCGCACCCCGAGTGACCGATGATAGAGACGATCTCATTTTCACGGATATCGAGCTGGACATTTCTAAGGGCGACATACTCTTTGCCCCCGCCGAGAGGGAAAATCTTATCGACATGATCAATTTTTAAAAATGGTTTTGCACTCATTTGAGTCCTCGCTTACGGTAATCAAAGAAATCGGCGATC
>NZ_MIBU01000200.1:0-4764 GCF_001830725.1 Sulfuricurvum sp. RIFOXYD12_FULL_44_77 | reverse complement strand
AATGCGATCTCCCCGCGATCTTGCTTATATTTTGCAGCCAATTCTGATATTTTAGAATCCTCAAGATCGAAAACTATCTCATGGTGCTCAACACGTCCTATTTTCCCTTTGTAAAAAAGTTCACAAGGAAATGCATCAAAAATCTCATTCGCAATAAAAAAAGTGACCTCTTCATCCAGCTCGGATAAATCACTGTAATGTTCTAACATGACCGCGTTACCGAACGATTCGTCAAAATACGATTTTTGAGCCGTGCGCAGGTTTTCAAATCGCTCTAGAATCCCAAACCTGAGCGTTTGCAATAATTGAGGGCGAAGTGTGTGGAGAAACTCGATAATATCGGCAAGAAGATACCCATGATGAGCACCGATTTCACAGATTAACGAATCGGGACGCAAAAACCCCTCATCGAGACGTTTGATAATATGATTGGCAATCGTTCCCCCGAAAAATTTCGACGTACTCACCGCCGTATAAAAGTCCCCTTTCTTGCCGATCGGGCGATAGGAGGCATAATACCCCTCGGCTCCATAAAGCCAGTCATTCATATAGTCACTAAAACGCACGTGATGCCTTAGAGGGTTGCGACCGCTTTTTCAAGACGCACAAACCCCTCATCAATGTCCGCTTTAGTAATTGTGAGCGGCGGAAGAAAACGGAGCGTATTGCGTCCCGCTTTGAGAACGATCACCCCAGCATCACGCGCAGCATTAATGATCTTGCCCAGCGTATCTGCATCACACACACGAAGCCCGCGCATCATTCCTAAACCGACATGTTCCAAAAAGATAGCAGGATGCCCTTTTGCAAATGTAGCCAATGAAGTTTCAAAGTAGAGAAGATGTTCATCCAATTCCCCGCTCTCTTTGATCTCTTCGAGAATGTCTAGCACTTCATTCGCGGCTGCCGTCGAGAGATAATTCCCCCCAAATGTCGATCCGTGATCACCGGGTGCGAAAATATCTTTTTTGCTTGTCATGACGACACCGATAGGAACCCCTCCGCCGAGCCCTTTTGCCAACGTAATGACGTCGGGTTCAATACCATAGAGGTTAGAGGCTAAAAACTCACCCGTTCGGTAAATCCCCGTTTGAACTTCATCCACCATCAGCAAAACATCGCGCGATTTGAGCATCGCGGCTAATGCCTGAACCTTAGCACGATCCTGAGGCTGAACGCCCCCCTCGCCTTGTACGAGTTCAATCATCACCGCAACCGTATGATCATCGATCAACGATTCGATCTCATCGATATTTTTAGCATAGACAAATCCATCAGGAAACGGGCCGAAATAGTTGTGCATTGACTCCTGTCCCGTCGCTTTGAGAGCGGTAATGGTACGTCCGTGAAACGAGTGATCGAGGGTGATGATTTTGTAGCGTTTCGGTTGCCCCTCTATCTCTCCGTATTTTCGGGCAATTTTAATCGCCCCCTCGTTCGCTTCGGCTCCGCTGTTGCCGAAAAAGCATTTCATGTCGTAGCCGCTGAGTTCAACGATACGACGTGCACACTCGGCTTGCGGTTCGATGTAATATAGATTCGAAACATGGATCACCTTGCTCACTTGGTCACAGATAGCTTTTGTGAGACGATCATTCGAGTGTCCGACACTGCACACGGCAATCCCTGCGGCGAAGTCGATATACTCTTTCCCTTCACTGTCGATCAAAATCGCGTTTTTACCTGCCGTAAAACTGATATTTTGACGTCCGTAAGTCGGCAATACATAGTTATCAAAATTTTTAGTCATTTTCTTGTTACCTTTATTTTAATTTCTTGATACACGGCACTCTCCCCCTCATAACTAAGGTACGGAGGTGTCAATACATTCACATTCGGGGTACCCGAATAGATCAGCAGAGAATCATCTCTTAAGCATTCATCATGCTTGACCGCCATTTCGACTTCTCCAAAAGATGATGAAAGCCGAACTCTCTCACCTTCTTCAAATCCTGAAGCGGGATGAAAATAGACCCCATCAGGACGCCTAAACTGGGAATTAAGCCCTTTAGGATACTTGGAGGTAATCAGGTAAAACCCTTCGCTATCACCAATATCCAAATCAATAGTGTCCAAAAACTCAAACTCTCCGTTTACAAACCCCTCTTCGTAGGGAATCTCAAGAGAATTTCGACGATATCCGACACCGTCGCGAATATCCATTTGATTCCTGAAGTGATCTAAATAAAACAGTTCATTCTCTATCTCTACACCGAATGCTTCACACACTCTTTTTGTGAGGTCATATTCACTGATTCCGATCTCACTCTCAAACAATTGCGGCATCTCTTGGAGAGTATAATCGCCGTACGAACTGCGAAAATCATTTTTTTCCAAAAATGTTTTCGCCGGTATGACCAAATCAGCCTCGCGAGAGGTTTCATTCTCATACAATCCGAAATAGACACTGAAACCAGCCGAAGAAAATCCGCTTTTTATCCCACTCGAATGAGGCATTTGCGCCAAAGGATTGGCACCTTGAATGAAAACACAATTATACTTCGAAAAATCAACACTCGCCTTACTGACACGATTCGATATCGATTTAAACGGCAATTCGATAGTGCTCAAAGAGTTACCTAAGTAACTCACCCCGCAACCTCTCTTGCCAAAAAGTCCCATTACGGCTCCGAATCCATCTATACTTCGGAGGATATCCGCACCGTCTCGGTATTTTTGTACACCGACACCGACGAAAATAATGCTCTTTTTCCCTTTCATCAGCTCTAACATTGTCCCGATCTCTCCGAGACTTACATCTATGGCATCAAGCGTTGCTTTAATCCTTACGCTCTGGGTCAATTCATAAAAATCGTTGTATTCGCTGGCATGATTTTCCAAAAACTCGACGTCGTGTAGTCCCTCGATAATGGCGAATCGGCTTAAAAGCAATGCCAAAGGCAAATCGCAGTGAGGCCTGATTTGGATATGCAGATCAGCACTTTTTGCCATCTGCGTTTGAACCGGATCAATTACAATAATTATTTTTCCCTCTAAAAACGGCAATAAATGAGAATGGGTCGTATGGGGGTTACGTCCCCAGAAAATGATAACGTCACTCTCGAGTATCATCTGAGGCGGTACCACTTCATTCGATCCTCGTCCCAACAAAATGCCCGCTTCACCGGCACCGTCACATAAACTGCCTGAGGTTCCGACCGCTTTGATGGAACCAAAGAAATGTTCGGGCGCACGCTGCATCAATCCGACATTGCCGCTCCCACGATAATAAAGCACTTGATCACTTTTGGAGTTTTTTAGTGCCTCAACCAGTGTATCAATCGCGTTATCCATTGAGATCTCTTCACCTCGTAGCTTCGGAGCAATCAAACGCTCCTCTTCCGTGAAATGATTGAGATGAGGGCATAAATAGCCTCGTGTTATCGGGTGAGACTTATCCCCCTTTAGTTTTCCATCCTCAGTTACCACAATACGACAAGCATCGTAACAATCGAGGGGACAGGCTGTTGTTTGGCTCATTCTATCAACTTTATATCTATAATAGTGCATCTACAAGAAATTTTTATCATCTTTGTCACATTTTACACTTCACACCCTTTATATTTTAGTAAAAAAAACCCCTGAATTGGATATCATTAAAGAATATAAATATTTTGAGGTCACTATGTCTCTTTTAGAACACGTCGACGCCGCAACAAACTTAGCTAAAAATAATGAAGTACAGCTTTTAGTTTTTAAAATTGATATTGCTGAAGAATCCCCTTATTACGCTATAAATGTTTTCAAAACCCGTGAAGTCGTCGAAGCTAAACGGCACCATCTCACTCAGATTCCCGGAGCACATCCTCTGTTGGAAGGGACAATCGTTTTACGTGAACTTCAAATACCGATTTTAAACCTCCCCAAATGGCTGGGTATTGAGTTAGAAGATTCAAAAAAGAAAGCGTCCAATCTGCTCATTTGTGATTTTAACGGAATCATTATCGGTATCCGCATTATGTTTGCCTACCGTGTTATTAAAAAGAACTGGAATGAGATGCACTCACCTGATAGTTACCGCCTTGGAGAAGACGGTCTTATCATTAATGACACACGACTCGATGATGGGAGTCTCTGTTTAATTCTTGACTATGAAAAACTTTTGGCTGATGTCATTCCGCAAGCGATGGTGAACGTCGAAAATGCGACAAAAGCCCTTCGAAACATTACCATTCCCGATAAACTTAAAAATGGTGTCGTCCTCATCGCCGAAGATTCGAAAACGGCGCAACGTCATCTACGACAAATTTTTGAACATGCCCATATCGGATATCAAATGTTTAACAACGGAAAAGATTTGGTTGAGTTTATCACCAGACATCCGAACCCCTCATCCATTCCCGCTATCATCACCGATATCGAAATGCCTGAAATGTCAGGATTTACTGTTATTCAACATCTCAAATCTAAACCGGAAACCAAAGCTATCCCCATTATTGTCAACAGTTCTATGACGGGTGAAAATAACAAGCGTGAAGCAGCTTCTTTGGGAGCTGACGGCTTTATCGACAAAACGAAAAGTGAAAATATTTTAGCGCTCATTATTGAAAAAATGGGAGAGGTAAGTACAAAACTTCTCCCTAGATAAGGGAGAGAAGAAAAAGAGAGTTACTCGACAACCGCCAATACTTGACCGGCTTCGATTTTATCATTTACATTGACACTGATTGAGGTTACTTTTCCACTGCGTGGAGCGACAACGTCGATCTCCATTTTCATTGCTTCGAGAATCATAATCTTATCGCCTGCGTTGACATTGTCGCC
>NZ_MIBU01000199.1:0-2369 GCF_001830725.1 Sulfuricurvum sp. RIFOXYD12_FULL_44_77 | reverse complement strand
AGATATTGACTGCAATAAAACCTCAGAGATGATTGTAAAAACAATCATCTCGCTGGCTCAGGCTATGGGAATTCCTACTGTAGCGGAATTCGTCTATTCAAAAGCAATTTTCGAAAAAGTCAAATCTATGGGGATCGATTATTCGCAGGGCTATTATTTTGGCGAACCTATGCCGTTGCTGATAGAAGAGGTTGATTTCACGAAAAGGAGGATGGAATGATGAAAAAAAAATGGTGGCTTGCCGTATGGATTATTACATTTCTTGCACTTCTGCTGAATTCGGCATCGATTTATAAGTATGAAATCAAAACACTCCAAAATGAGATGACTACACTAGAACCTTATCGGGGAAAAGTAATGCTGATCGTCAATACTGCCAGCTGTTGCGGCTACAGCACGCAGTTGGAAGGGTTAGAAAAACTCTATCGTCTCTACAGGCCAAGAGGATTCTCCGTATTGGGGTTTCCCTCAAACCAATTCGGAGGAAAAGAACCTTTGGAAGAGAAGGAAATGGAACATTTTTTTAAACAAAAATACGGGGTGACTTTTCCGATATTCGGCAAAATTAATGTTTATACCGATCCCCTGTACCGTTATCTCCAAAAAGCGGTCGGAACTCTGGATAAAAGTGAGTCGGTTGATTGGAATTTTACGAAGTTTCTCATTGACCGAAACGGACATGTCATCTGTCGCTATCCACCGGACGTGAAGCCCGAAGCAATCGCAGCGGATATCGAGAGGTTGCTCTAGGTTTGTATTGAGAGCAAAAGAGGAGAGAAGCAAATGAAAAAGTGGGTGAAATTTTTAAAAATAATATTAGGAGTCTAAAATGGAACAAAACACAGCCCAAGGGCGACGGGAACGGTACCTTACGTTCTTTTTGGGTGAGGAACAATACGGGATTGCGATCGATCGGATCAAAGAGATCATCGCCATTATGAAGGTGACGAACGTCCCGAAGACCCCCGAATATATGCGAGGCGTCATCAACCTGCGCGGCTCTATCATCCCCGTCGTTGATACGCGTCTTCGTTTTGGTATGGAGACAAAAGAAGAGGACATGCACACGGCGATCGTTATCGTCGAAGTGGATAAAGTCAATATCGGCTTTATCGTCGATCGCGTCGAAGAAGTAGCGAGTATCGACAGTGCCAACATGAGTGATCCTCCGAAATTCGGTAACAACATCGATACCGATTTTATCTGCTCGATGGCACAGATGGACGAGAACGTTGTGATGATTTTAGATGTTTTGAAGCTCTTTGAAGCGGATGAATTGATTAGTCTTGAACAGATTCAAAAAACAGAAACCCAAGGAGAATAAGATGAATTGGTTAGAAAATATGGTATTACAAAGCAAGTTGATTTTGCTGACGACAGTTATGATGATTGCCCTTGCTACATTGGGTTTTATGGGGTATACAAATCTTCAACAATGGAAAGACTCGGTCAATGAATTGGGCGGAGTGAGACTCCCTTCTATTGTCGGTATTATGGAAATGCGCACGGGTATCAATCAAGTCGTTATTCAACAAAATCGCGTTCGTGCACTTCAGGGTGATCCGAAGATGAAAGAAAAACTCGAAGATGCACGCGAAAGACTTGTCAAAGGGTTTGAGCGTTTCGATAAAGGGTATAAACTCTACGCACCCCTTCCGCAAACTCCTGAAGAGGCGGTAGAGTGGAAAAATTTTGAAGAAAATTTTGGCAAGTGGAAAGAGATGAGCTTGGCATTTCGTGCCAATACCCTTGTTCCTTTAATCAGCAATGCCAATCCTGCAATGGATGCTGTCTATTTTGACCAAATGAAGACTTTTATCGAAACAAGCCGTGCTCCACGTTCAGCTGCATTGGAAAGTATGGATAAAATAGCGCAGATCAATATCGATGTTGGAAATGAAGTGGTAAAGCATTCACAGGAAGAAGCCGATGGTGACACGGTTTTAACGGTGATTGTTATGTTGATTGCCTTCACGATAGCAATACTCTTGGCAACATTGATCATCCGCTCTATCACCCGTTCTATCACGGCAAGCGTCACCTCTATTCGTGACGGTGCAATGCAAATCACCTCGGCATCGGATCAAGTAGCCTCCTCTTCGTCATCTCTTGCACAAGGGGCAAGTGAGCAAGCCAGCAGTGTTGAGGAAGTAAGCGCAACGCTCGAAGAGTCCACCGCGATCAATACCCAAAACACCGATAACGCCCGTCAAGCCGATATCTTGGCGAAGAATGCAAACGATTCAGCACGTGCGGGATACGAAAAAGGGGAACAACTCTCCCATTCAATGCACGCCATCACCGAATCAGCGGCTAAAATCAGCGGTATTATCAAAACCATCGATCAAATCGCTTTCCAAACCAATCTC
>NZ_MIBU01000198.1:0-4458 GCF_001830725.1 Sulfuricurvum sp. RIFOXYD12_FULL_44_77 | reverse complement strand
ATAGCCTGAGCCAGCGAGATGATTGTTTTTACAATCATCTCTGAGGTTTTATTGCAGTCAATATCTTTGATGTAGGCGGAATCTATTTTTATGATGTCCACATGCATTGAATGGATACGGTAAAAATTGGATTTGTCACTTCCGAAATCGTCGATGGCAATCAAATACCCCATTTGAGAAAATTTTTGAAGCTGCTTTATCGATTCGTTTGTTCCGTTTGCAGAAATATTTTCCAGTATTTCAAGCGTTACCCGATTGGGTTCAATCGCGTATTTCTCACTCAATCTCGTCATAAACGAGAGGAGATTACCGTTTTGGAGATCTTCTTCGGTGATATTGATGCTAAACGATTCCGATTTATCGGCAAACATTTGATAGCTTTTTTCCATCATTACATGCGTTATGCTAGGGAGAAGTCCTACGAGTTTAGCCGGTTCGATGAAATGTTCCGGACTGATGGGTTTACCATCTTCGATAATCCGTGCCAACGCTTCGTACTTGAGTATTTTTTGGGTAGCATTATCGACAATGGGCTGATAATAGGGGACGATCCTATCTTCATCAAGGGCAAGGCGGATTTTACGCATCCACTCAATATTATTTTTTTGTCGTGCTATAAAATCAGAGTCATCTTTAAAAACGTGATAGCGATTTTTTCCTATTTGACGTGCCTCTTTCATCGCTGCATGCGCTTTTACGAGAGCATTGGGCGATGAAGCGATACCGATTGTGCAGGTAAGGCTGATCAGAATATCTTCAATTTTAAAAATGTAACTTTGTATCCCCTGATAGAGTGATTCAACGGGACAAATAGGGTCATCGTTACATGAGGTATCGCAAAAAATGACAAACTCATCCGAAGCGACACGATAAAGGGTATTTGAGCTATCAATATGTTGTTGAAGATATTCGGCAAACATAAATAAGATCCGATCACCGATTTCATAGCCGTACGTCGAGTTAATCGAATCAAAATTATCTATATTGCATAGAATCAATGCGTGATCCGGCTGTTGTTGGACGATTTGATCGAGTTTCTCTTTTTTAAAACATCCGGTCAGTGAGTCATACATATACGATTGCTCCAGCTGCTCCTTTTTTTCTGCCAGCATCAT
Organism: Sulfuricurvum sp. RIFOXYD12_FULL_44_77; assembly: GCF_001830725.1. Classification (NCBI taxonomy): domain Bacteria; kingdom Pseudomonadati; phylum Campylobacterota; class Epsilonproteobacteria; order Campylobacterales; family Sulfurimonadaceae; genus Sulfuricurvum; species Sulfuricurvum sp. RIFOXYD12_FULL_44_77. The sequence continues at coordinate 3,343 of NZ_MIBU01000198.1, read as the reverse complement.
CTCCAGATTGTTTGCGTAGTTTTGGTGTTCTTTCTTTATTTTGACGTTTTTTGCACTTTTAGACAATACGTTCATCAACTGCTGCATTTCAACCGGTTTGACGATAAAATTATCGATCCCCGTATTGATCGCTTTGACAAAATATTCGGGTTCATTGTGTGCCGTAATAATTATGGCTTGAATTTCCGGATCATCGCGTCGTATCTCCTCAATCATTTCAAGTCCGTCCATATGAGGCATCGTGATATCGGCAATAATCAAATCAATACGTGTGCGATTGTTATGATAGATATTCAGCCCCTCTTCACCGTCTTTTGCTACAAAAACCGAAGCATAAAGCATCTCAAGAATCTTGACCATCTTTTCACGTATTTCGTATTCGTCTTCGACATAAAGGACAGTGAGTAGTTTCGTATGCCCTTTTGCCTCGTGTGTTTTGATCGTATTCATCGGAAAGCCTCACTTATTCAAACTCTATTAATAATCAAAAAAGAACTAAATCGTCTTCAGCCGAATCGATTTCATTAGACTCGTCTGATAGAATGAGTTCGATTTGCAAACATGTACTAAATAGCGAACTGTCAAGATAGTGGATATCCAAAGCACTCTGCGTCACAAACAAATGGCGTCGCCAATCACCCAAATCCGATTGTATGCCGCTCAGCAATAAAATAATTTTTTTCATATTTTTCGTATCGATTGAAATATCTTCGATTTTTTCAAGTACTTTTGCAAGGGAGCGGATAGCGTATGCCAGATCTTCAAATTCAAAAAGCATACTGATCTCATGAGCATACGTTTCCAACTGTATCGCCATTTGTCGTAATCCGTCGATCTCTGCATCTTCTTGCAAGAGACAAATTGATTCTTTTAAATCATCATCCAACTCATCTAGCTCCTGTAGCTCCTGTAGAATTTCATAATCGAGTTCGCTAACATACTCGGCTGCGGTTGTCTTGTTAACATGCGAACGGCGTAAAAGTCTGCTCTCCTCATCATCAATTTTGAGTTTTGTTTTTGCAGGCTCTTCCGCTGCAACTGCCGCCCTATTCTCTTCAACATAATCCTTTGCACTAGTTTCACGTAAAGGGCTCGGCAGTGCAGTCACTTTTTTACCACGATAACGAGTTTGGATTACTAGTTCTTCGAGTATTTCGGTATAAGATCTGATTTTGATTTTTTGGTACTCTTCGAGGGTTATATCGTTAAAAAAATAGATGAGACTCTGCTCCTCTTCATTATCGATATGTATCTCACGTCGGACGATTCGATAGATTTTACGCCCTTGTCTTTTCGAAACTGAAATTCGGTTTTTTGAGGGGTCACTGCTATCATACTCCTCCAGCGATGCTATAAAGCCGGAGCGTTTATCAAACGGGATTCCCCCATTTTCCCCTTTTAAAAAACGCTGTAATTCTGCCGCTTCAAATATGGCGCAGAAAGGGTTGTTAAAATAGCGAACGGTGTCGTTTGTGTAGATTATGCACGGTGAGAGATAGCTTTCGGTTATTTGAGCTACGATCCTCTCCGATAATCGGTTGATTCTCTCCTGCAGCTGCTGTAACTCGTACTCTTTTGCTTTTTTCCGATCATCGATCATCCATGCAATGTCGGAAAATACCTGTTTGGCACGCCCCTCTTCTATAGGTTTCAACAGGTATTTGTCAATTTTTAGATCAATGGATCGGATGAAATACTCTTGATCGCTGAAGGCCGTAGTGATGATAATCGGTATATTAGGGTGGGTAAGACGGATATGCTGAACCATATCCAGTCCATTCATATTCGGCATTTGGATATCGGTTATAATAAGATCGTAATAACGCTTTTGAAATAGACTTAGCCCTTCGAATCCATCACTGGCTACATACACCTCTTTAAAGAGTATTCGTAGCAGACTAAGCATTTGATGACGAATATCTTCTTCATCCTCAACGTACAAAATGACAAGTTCTTTTGTTAGCTCTTTGATTTTTGCAGTATCATTGATCCTCATCTATCTCTCCTCATTTATGTAATTAAGTAATACTCTGCCCGTTTCGCTTTGAAGGACAATATGTCTCCCATGGACTCCGCCGACATCTTTTGCCATAACCGGAATACGGTATTCTCCAAGCACTTCATGGGCGATAAGAATATTCTTTTTCCCCACCATTATCGCGTCGTTAGAAACAGAATTGATAACGTTTCCGCCGCCGAAGATTTTGGCTTCAAGATTTTCGATCCGGCATCCGTTATTCACCATCCCCTCAACTAAACGGTGGATAGCAATATTTCCGTATTTCGGACTCTGCACCCCTTTTCCCTTCCACAATGGAACAAGGTAGTGGTTCATACCGCCAATATACTTCATCCGATCATACAGACACACCGCCACACATGATCCTAAAATCGTACACACTTCGGTCGGGTTGATCCCGATATAATATTCCCCTACATTGATAAACTTTTTAGGGTGTTCTAGATCATTAAGAAGTTCATGAGTATCAACTAGCCTAGTCATCGTATACTCCTTCATATATTTAAAATTATTAATCTAAATTAAAATTTATTTAACAGTATAAGGAATAACTATGCAGAAAAAATGCAGACAAGAGTTAAGTAATCACTTGGTTTTTAAAAACGATAAAAAATTCGGCACCGTTCTCGGTATTGGCAACTTCAATAGAACCGTGCAATATCTCTCGCACGATCCTTTTACTCATATACAAACCGATTCCTGTCCCTTTTCCCTGATCTTTTGTCGTAAAATAAGGGTTAAAAATCTTATCGAGGTTTTCAGGTTTTACACCGCCCGCACAGTCACGCACCGATATAATCAGTGTATTTTCTTCGAATTGGGTGAGTGAGATAGTGATTGTTTTGACATCAAGATGGAGCCCCTCGTAGGCATCTCGTGCATTGGCAATAATATTGATTAAGACATGCGCCAGCTCTTTTTTGTAGCTTGATATTACAGTCGGGTTATTCTGATCGTAGAGGATTTTGATCCCTCTCCCTTGTAATTGCGCTTTCATGAGCGACTCAATATCTTTCATGACGTCATTGAGCCTAAATTGTTGTATTTCCTGATCCGGTTTAAAGAAATTCATAAAATCATTGATCGTTTGTGACATCTTCTGTACCCGCCACTGGATGTAGGTAAGGTGTTCACGAATGTCATCCGGTTCTAATTCATCAAGTTCGAGTTTCATTGCTACAGAAATGGCGGATGCACTGATAGCGTTAAGGGGCTGGCGCCATTGGTGGGCAATCATATTGAGCATCTCCCCCATCTGAACACTCTTGGATTGGTTATGGAGCATTCGGTCTTTATTTCGATTGTCTGCCACCTCTGCTTTTA
>NZ_MIBU01000197.1:0-1129 GCF_001830725.1 Sulfuricurvum sp. RIFOXYD12_FULL_44_77 | reverse complement strand
GCGTTTACGGTTCGTGCAACACTCGGATTGGAAACGAAACTGCTTGGTATTAACGGTCTCTCAATGAAAATTGACGGCACAACCGTTCAAAGTATCGGAGGCGAGCACTATAACAGTTCGACAAACGGCCATAGCGGATACGAGATTGTCAAAGATCCTGAAACAACCCGTTTTTCACAAGGGTATTTACAATACAAATTGGGAAAAACAACCGCTAAAGCAGGGCGTCAGATTATAAATCTCGACAATGAACGGTTCGTCGGTTCCGTGGACTGGAGACAGATGATGCAGAGTTTTGATGCTGCGGTTATCAGTGATAGCACCATTAATAATCTAACCCTTACCGGCGCTTATGTTTGGGGAATCAAAGGGATTACTGATCTTCCTGCAAGCGAAACTGATTCGATTGTCTTAAACGGTTCGTATAAAATAAATGATATGCTCAAAGTGAGTGCGTATGACTATATCCTCTCTTCACTCCATGATACGATGGGATTAGCACTAACAGGTAATCTTCCTGTATCAATCGCTAAAATCGATTATCGTGCGGAATATGCTCATCAAGGTGATGCTTCCCGTGATACCGACGGCGGAATCGTAAATGCCCAAGCCGATGCGACGTATTACAATCTCGATGCACTTGCCAACATCAGCGGAGTTCTCGTAGGAGCAGGATATGAAGTTTTGAGCGGAACAAGCGGTAGTGACGGAAAAACAGCATTTAGCACTCCTCTGGCAACGTTACATAAATTCAACGGGTGGGCAGACAAGTTTCTCACGACCCCAACGGGCGGTTTGTGTGATGCGAGTGCAACGTTGGGATATACCGCTCCCGGTTTGGGTAAAGCGATGATCGTTTATCACGATTTTGAAACCGATAAAGCAATGGCCGGAAAAAGTGATTTAGGAACCGAATGGGATCTCCTCTATACCAATGCCATACCGGGAATCAAAGGTCTTAGCGCTCTGGCCAAAGCCGCTTATTATCAAGGCGGTGACGTTGCGCTTAATACTAAAGATGTCACTAAAATCTGGCTGCAGCTCGGGTATAAATTTTAAAGCTTGAAAAAATCCCGACATATTTGAATAATCTTCTCCTGTCGGGGTTTTCCGACCGGTTCACTCTGAC
>NZ_MIBU01000196.1:0-1725 GCF_001830725.1 Sulfuricurvum sp. RIFOXYD12_FULL_44_77 | reverse complement strand
ACCGCTCACCTTTACGCTACAATTCTTTTTATGAAAACCGATACACTCTTTACCAAACCCATTTCAAAACAGTTTGAATTTGATGCCGATGTGGCGGCAGTATTTGATGATATGCTCTTACGCTCGGTTCCGTTTTACAAAGAATCCCAAACCCTTACCCGTCGCTTTGCCCTCAATGCCCTCTCAAACGGTGGGATCGTCTATGATTTAGGGTGCTCAACCGCATCGTTATTGCTTGAAATTGAGCGCTCGATCGGTAAGGAGAGAGATGTCCGGTTGGTCGGCATTGACAACTCTGTAGCGATGATAGAGCATGCCCGAAAAAAACTCGAAGCATACGGTTCGCAGATTGAACTGTATGAGGGGGATATTCTCACCTTCTCTTACGAAAAAGCACAAGTAATTATCAGTAACTATACGTTGCAATTTATCCGTCCGATGGTACGGGATGCTTTGGTTCGGACGATTAGTGATACGTTGAACGAGGGCGGTGTTTTTATTTTTAGTGAAAAAGTGGTGAGTGAAGATCCAAAATTGAACAAAGAGTTGATTGACTGCTATTACGATTTTAAAAAAGTGCAAGGGTACAGTGAATACGAGATTGTCCAAAAACGTGAAGCGCTCGAAAACGTCCTTATCCCCTACACCATGAATGAAAATATCCAAATGGCAAAGAATAACGGATTTAAAACGTGCGAAGTTCTTTTCCGATGGGCAAATTTCGCCACCTTTATCGCTATCAAATAACGGTTATCGGACGCTTCCGTGATTGGGATTCTGATTGGATTCTAACGCATCTTTGATATCGGAGTAATCGACTATATTTTTGTCGCATTGCTTATGATAGTACCCTTGGGCATCATAATACTCTTCACAGCCGTTGTAATAGCGCAGACTAACGCCGCGCTCATTAAAACATCCCGCAATAAAAATCGGCATTAAAAAGAGTAAATAGTATTTTTTCATTCGGATATTGTATCTTATCTGGGTTTAAACCCATCCTTACTTTTACAGAATGCATTTAAAAAACATTCGGTGTCACATTTGGGATTTTTAGCCGTGCAGATGTAGCGTCCGAAGAGAACCAGCCCTTGATGCAATTGATGAAGATTCGTTTTGAATTTCTTGACGAGGGTTGCTTCCGTGGCAGTGGCGCTCACATCATCGCTGAGCCCTAAACGGTGGCTGACGCGAAAGACGTGTGTATCGACTGCCATTAGATTGGCCTGTGTGTATTCGATCAGGACAACATGTGCCGTTTTTTGTCCCACTCCTCCGAGGGTTATAAGCTCTTTCTCCTCCAAAGGAATTTCTCCTCCATAGACGTCTACCACTCTTTTTGCCATAGCGATAAGATTGATGGCTTTATTATTAAAAAAGGAGCAGCTTTGTATGAGACGCTTAACCTCTTCAATATCGGCATTTGCGAGAGCTTGAGGTGTTGGGTAAGCTTTAAATAGGGCAGGAGTAATGAGATTGACCCGTTTATCGGTGCATTGGGCAGAGAGGGCTACGGCGATGACCAACTCAAAGGCATTGGTATAACTAAGTTCGGTTACCGCATCGCTGTAGCGTTCCAAAAGAGCCGTTTTAAGTGCTTCGATCTCTTTTTTTGTTGCTTTTTTCATCCAAAAATATCCATTTTTAAGTCGTATTGTAGCATTTAAAAAGAGATCAGATATTTTTTGTGTTACAATAAGCGATTTCTGTACAAAATCGTTATTT
>NZ_MIBU01000195.1:0-4518 GCF_001830725.1 Sulfuricurvum sp. RIFOXYD12_FULL_44_77 | reverse complement strand
AACTGTTTCGCTTCCTCTTCACACGTCGGACATGGTTTGAGATACGAAAAAACGGTATTCTCGCGTTTATAGGGATAATGTTCGAAAAATGCGTATTGCCCTCCGCAATGGGTGCATTGGGTAAACGGGTAATAGTAGCGTTTAGAGGAGGGGTCAAACATCTCTTTTTGACAGCTGGGGCATAATCCCAAAGCCACCGGATACTCTACCGCAAAATCGGGGATTTCTTCAGGTTCTCCCTCCATATCGTAATGCTGGGAACTACTCATAAAAGCCGATGCGGGGAGCGTTAGAGCAATCGCTTCCAAACACTCTTGGAGTTTTTCATCGCCGCTGTTAAACGCACAAATAATTTTATTTTTTTGTTGGTGGACAACCGCTTTTATCCCGAAAGAGCGGATCGTTGAAATCAGATAATTTTTGATCGTCGGTTGTGAAAAAGAGGTCATTACCTCTAACGTGAAAGCCATAATAATCCTTACTGTCTGCGCTATCTTTCATCGCTTCCCCACCGGGAATCTAGGAAAAACAGAGCAGGCGGGCTTAAAGCCCGCCCTTACTTTTATTCACTTTTAGGTGATTTGTCTTTTGCAAACTTCGTTCCGCTGATAACGATTCCGATATCGCCCTCTTTCCAGAAAATAGTTCTCCATACTTGGTAATAGATATGAAACACTACCCAACAGATGATCAACCACATCGTCAAATGATGCGAGATGCGGACATCCATTTTACTTCCGCCGGTTACATACAATGTCCAATCGGTTACTGCATGGAGCATCCACGGCCACCATGCACCGATGGAACTTGTCCCTGAACCCAATCCATGTACATAAAGTTGAAGCCCCGTGAGAAGCATCCAAATTAACAGTAAATGGAAAATCGTAAAATAGACGGTATTAAAACTGTCCGCATGCTCTGAATTCAACTCATTTTTACGGTTTAAGCTTATTAAATTGATGAAAACATTTTTGAATTCTTTAATATTTTTCGTATTCGGAATCACCTTTTTGTACGGTTTTTCAAAACGGCTGAAAAAATAAAGATAGGCAATAACAATCGATGTTACATCAAAAATGATCGCAATGATAAAATGGCCGTAACGGTTCCACGCCATGACGTATTTATCGACGGCACCATCAGCAATCAATGTCTGATAATACGGGTGCCCGATATAAAGTCCTGTAGCAATCGCCCCAACCAAACAAATCGCATTTACCCAATGCATGACTCGCATGATCGGTGTCATACGTTTGACTTGTGTGTACCCCTGTTTCATGATTCTCTCCTTAGATACTGCAAGAGGTATCTACTTTGTAAACAGCAAGCTCTTTACCTTTGGTATCGACAACGTGAACCGCACATGCGATACATGGGTCAAAACTGTGAATCGTACGGATGATCTCGAGCGGCTGTTCCGGATTGGCCACTTTGGTACCGATCAAACTCGCTTCATAGGCACCCATACGGTTTTTATAATCACGCGGAGCCGCATTCCATGTTGATGGAACAATCGCTTGATAGTTGACGACTTTTCCATCCGCTACGCTGACCCAGTGGCCGAGTGCTCCGCGCGGAGCTTCCGCCATACCGCGCCCTTTTGCACTCACACTCACTTCGTCAAAATCAAATTCAGCCCATGTTTTGAGATCACCGGCTGCCGCATTTTTTGCAAGCTCGTCAATCCACTCGACCATTACATCCGCCATCAACTCGGTTTCAATCGCACGAGCCGCCGTACGTCCAACCGTACTAAACAAGACAGACACCGGAAGATTTCCCCGTTTAAGGAAGTTGGTCACGTATTTGGTAATACGTTCATCTTTGCTAGCGACACCGATCACCATACGAGCCAACGGTCCCACTTCAACACGGGCATCATTGTAAATCGGTGATTTGATCCAGCTGTATTTCTCTTTTGTTTTAAGATACGCGATACCGTCAGAACGTTTGTCCAAACCGGTATATTCAGGGATCGTTTGCCCCTCATACGGATGGAGAGGTTTGTCCCCTTTGTACCATGCATGGGTCACATCTTCCATGATTTTTGCTTCATCCAACGGAAGGACTTTAGAGATGTCTCCGCCCATTACTACCCCTTTAGGGAAAAGGAGAGCAGATTTATAAAAACCGGTATCATCGAGACGGAAATCACCGTAACTCATAAAGTTCAAGAGTCCTCCGCCGGTTCCGCCGACCCCTTTGCCCCCGACAAGCTCGCTAAACGTCGCTTTAGAATCGGTCGCTTCACCCGCGTACATCGTTCCCGCCATATAAACATCCGGCAAATACGCTTGTTTGACAAACTTAGTCCCTTCAAGAAGAAGCGATTTGAACAATGCGATACGTGCAGGATTCTGAATATCTTGCACACACGTTACCCCGCCGACAACGATGGATTGCGGATGCGGATTTTTACCGCCGAAGATCGCCTGCATTTTTGCCAAATCACGTTGTACGTCCAACGCGATAAGATAGTGGGCAACGCCGATAAGATTTTGTTCCGGAGTCAATTTATAATGTGGATTGCCCCAGTAACCGTTTCCGAAAATCCCTAAACGCCCTTGTTTGACAAATTTTGCCACACGATCTTGGATCTCTTTAAATTGGCTTTCCCCGTCGATAAACGGACTTACACCCGCAACACCCGCCCATTTGCGAGCTTCTGCCGCTGTTTTAGCCGGATCAGCTGACAATGCTGAAACAACATCGACGAAATCAAGTGCATGAAGGTGGTAGAAATGAACCACATGGTCATGGACATAAAGTGCACCTTGGATCAAGTTACGAACGATACGGGCATTTTTAGGGATCGTAATATCAAACGCATCCTCTACCGCTTCGATAGAGCGTTGATAGTGTGTTCCGGTACATACACCGCAAATACGCATTGCTAAAAGTCCGCAGTCACGAGGATCGCGTCCTTGTAAAATCGTCTCAATTCCACGAAACATAGTCGAAGCACTGTACGCATCAACAATCGTGTTATTCTCATCAATGACCGCTTCGATGCGTAAATGTCCCTCAATACGGGTAATAGGGTCAACTACAATGTGCTTACTCATGGCTCTCTCCTGAATTTTCTCGTTTACCTGCAATGGCACTTGCTGCTGCATGGATACCGATACCGATACCGACTGCGGTCAACATGCCCAAACCGAATTCGTCAACGGTTTTCTCGACACCGCCCGTAGGGGCTTTGATTTTTGCATCCGCCATTGGACGCTCATACGCGTATTTATCCCAAAAATCGGGTTCCGAACATCCGATACAACCGCGTCCGACTCCGATAGGCCAGTTTACCCCGTCATTGTAACGGACGATGGAACAGTTGTTAAACGTCATCGGCCCTTTACATCCCATTTTGTAGAGACAGAAATTGTTTTTAGCACCGATATCGCCCCACTCCTCAACATACTCACCCGCATCGAAGTGTGCGCGGCGTTCGCAGTTATCGTGGATACGATAGCCGAATGCAAATTTAGGACGAAGAAGTGAATCAAGCTCAGGAACCTGTCCTGTCAATACGTAATGCAAAATGACTCCGACCATATTGGCAGGATTCGCAGGACACGCCGGAATATTAATAATCGGTTTGTTTTTAACAACGTCCATAACCCCAACCGCACCGGTAGGATTCGGAGAGGCAGCAGGAATACCGCCGAACGTTGCACAGCTTCCTACCGCAATAACTGCCGCAGCATTTTCGGCACAGCGGAGTAAGTGGTCATGAAACGTTTCAGCTTTCGCACCGATCGTTCCGTATTGACCGTCCATCGCCATCGGAATAGAACCTTCTACGAAAAGAAGATATTTCCCTTTGAAATGTTCCATCGCTTCATCGAGCTGTTTTTCAGCCTGATGGCCTGATGCGGCTTGAAGCGTCTCATGAAACTCAAGAGAGATAATATCAAGGACAATTTCATCTATCTTCGGTCCGTCAGCGCGCAAAAGGGCTTCGGAGTTACCGGCACAGTCTTGGAGTTCAAGCCAAATAACCGGTGCTCGGTTCATCAACACTGCCGCATCGGCAACGAGAGGGGTAAACATAGGTGGAAGCATCAGCATCGCTGTTGTAGCACTCGCCCATTTCATAAACTCTCGTCTATCAATCCCGTTCTCTTCCAAAAGATCGGCAAAATCGAGCTTATTAGCCGGCTGATGTGAGCGCATCTCGTTCAATCTCGCCTCACACTTATCGAACAACTCTTGGTAATACGTATCACCCTTATTTGTTTCGACTCGCGAACTTTGGGAAGTAAACAGTTTTTTAACTGCTTCTACTTTATCAGACATGATCTCTCCCTCGTATTTTATGAATAGTCATTCACCATTGTACGTCTGGATAACTTAAACGAATATTTAAAAGGTAAAATTTAATTTAAAAAGATAATTTGTTATTTAATTTTAGAACCAATGACGGGAATTTATCCGTTCGCCCTGAGCTTGTCGAAGGGTAAGAAGTTCATGGTTCGACAGGTTCACCACGAACGAAAAGCACTCTCTAATCGACGAGCA
>NZ_MIBU01000194.1:0-1148 GCF_001830725.1 Sulfuricurvum sp. RIFOXYD12_FULL_44_77 | reverse complement strand
AACGGAACCTATACGATGTTTGTCACCGATGTCGCACGTGCGCGAAAACTCGATCCTAATCTCAGCAGCAATTATGCGGATGCTCACATTTTCACCGCCGCACAAGCGCAAAAAGTGGGGCTTATCGACGCTATAGGGGTTGAATTTGATGCTAAAAGGCGAGTAGAAACTCTTAGTAAAGTAGCTGAGCCTATTTGGAATAAAGAAGATCCGATGGATAAATTTTTCAAACGGTTTGCCGCAGAGGGAGCCAGTTTGGCTCACATGTACTTTCCGCCCGTATCGTTACAATAATTTTCTCTCTATTCCCGATTTTTCGGGAATCAAACGATCTCATTTTAATCCAAATATTTTTTCGCTATTTGTTCAATTATCTCTTCAAACATCACAAAATCATCTCCCAGAGTATCCCAAAGAACTTTATCATCCAATCCAAAATAATGGTGTGTTAAGACATCTCTCATTTTGGCAATTTCACTCCACGGTACGGTACTAAACTCATCTTGAATTTCTTTGGGTATCTGCTTGACCGCTTCACCGATATTTTCAAATGCTTTTGCCGTTGCATACACTTTTTCAATATTTTCTGTAAACGCTTCAAACGTAATATTTGCTGTAAATTTCCGAATGTTTTGACATTCGACGAGAATATCTCTGAGATAAAATTTCCAATCCCTAGACATAAATCATATCTTTATAAATGTAGGGTTTCAAATCGTTTTTGATCGTTTCGGCTCTGACCAAATCGACTTTATGATGAAGATATTTTTCCAAATCGGCGAGGTATTTGAGATATTTGAACATCGAAAAACTTTTTCCTTTTTCGATTTCATACACGATATCGACGTCACTACCCTCTTTTTCCTCACCGCGCGAGAAACTGCCGAATAGTCCAATGAGAATCATACCCTCTCGTTGGTACTGAGGCTTTAGGGTTTTAAGGATATCGATAATTTCGTTTTGTGTCATCTCATTCAATCGTATTGATTTTATAGTGATATTGTACACTCAAAAACGATAAATCGAGAAAAGCTTCTTTACGCCCCAATACTCAGACGCGCGATATACCCGCTCCGTGTCTCTCCCGCCTCTTTGGCTTTTGCATCAAGTCTCGCCAATACACGGCGAGGTAAAGTGATATTAACTCT
>NZ_MIBU01000193.1:0-9009 GCF_001830725.1 Sulfuricurvum sp. RIFOXYD12_FULL_44_77 | reverse complement strand
AAGATCTGCATCAGCTACTGCTGATAAGTTCACGCGATATTAGCGATGAATATACTCGCTTGTTTCACGGACGTGGCAATACCTACAACGGGTATCGTTTTCTTACCGTGGACAGTGTGGACAAAGTGCTCTTTGCCGTCCTTTTTGAAGCAGATGAAGAGGAAGATGCCATTATTTCGATGATAGAAAGTTTTTTTGATGCTGAAGGCAAATGGGAAGCACTCGTAGTTCAACACCGCTATCTCCCATCGTCTCCCTCATCCCTTATCACAGGTGACTTGCCGCAAGCGTGTTTTGCCATCGAAAACGGCCTCAACTATCATGTCAATTTTCAGAGTGCCCAAAATATCGGCTTCTTTCCCGACATGAAGATCGGAAGAGAATTTATCCGTGAGTCAGCTAAAGGGAAAAAAGTCCTTAACCTCTTCTCGTACACCTGCTCGTTTTCCGTTGTGGCTATGCAAGCGGGGGCAAAAGCCGTCGTGAATGTCGATATGAACAAAAATGTCCTCTCCATCGGACGGGAGAATCATCGCCTCAACGCCATCGATACCAAAAAAGTGGAGTTTATGCCCTACAACATCCTCAAATCATGGAACCGTATCCGCAAAAGCGGCCCCTATGATCTGATCATCATCGATCCCCCCAGCTTTCAAAAAGGGTCATTCGCCGCCACAAGCGATTATGAGAAGATTATAAGGCGGCTTCATGAGTTCGCGGCAGAGGAGTGCATCGTCCTCTCGGCACTTAATGCCCCTGAGCTGGATTGTGAATTCATCAAAACCCTTTTTAAAGAAAATGCCCCTGAATTTCGGTACGTTGAGAGGCTCAAAAACTTGGAGAGTTTCCCCGAAATCGAGGAAGAGCGAAGTCTGAAGAATCTGGTTTTTAGAAAAAATTTCTAATCACACTGCAAAGAAGGATAATCCAAATACCCTCTTTCATCTTGAGTATAAAAACTCTCAGGATTAGGGGCGTTTAGCTCGGCATTGCTTTTAAACCGTTCCGGTAGATCAGGATTGGCCAAAAATAGAACCGCAAAAGCTACAGCATCGAGCAGCCCGTTCTGAAGTGCTAAATTTCCCTTTTCAAAAGTATAACCGCCGTTGGCGATCAAAACACCCTTATATGCTTCTCTCAAAACACTTAGTTCAACGACATTCGCCCCGTGGCGAATATCCCCTTCCAACGCATCGATGATATGGAGATACGCCAAATTAAAGTCGTTGAGCTTCTCACAGATATAGGTAAAATGGTTTTGAGGATCAGAGTCTTTCATGTCGTTAAACGTACCGCTTGGAGAGAGTCTGACCCCTGTTTTCTCCGAACCGATAGCGGCACAAATACCCTCAATAATCTCAAACAAAAACCGTCCTCTGTTTTCAACGGAGCCTCCGTATTCGTCGTCTCGGATATTCGTTCCATCCCGCAAAAACTGATCGATCAGATACCCGTTGGCTCCGTGAATTTCAACCCCATCGAACCCTGCTTCCATCGCATTTTTGGCTCCATGGACATACTGCTCGATCACGGTTTGAATCTCGCCTATGCTAAGGGCGTGCGGCGTTACAAACTCTTTCATCCCCTCATAGGTATAGATACTGCCTGAGGGTTTAATGGCGGATGGAGCAACCGGAAATTCTCCGTTATGATAGAGAGGATGGGAGATTCTCCCTACATGCCATAGCTGCAAAAAAATCACCCCCCCTTTCTCGTGGACAGCTTGAGTCACTTTTTTCCACCCTTCGACTTGTTCGGGGGTATGAATACCGGGAGTATAGGGATAGCCGATCCCCTTTGTCGAAATCTGAGTCGCTTCGGTTATGATAAGGCCGGCAGAAGCTCTTTGAGCATAATACCGAGCCATCATTTCATTCGCTACATTATTATCTACACTTCGGCACCGTGTCATCGGCGCCATAAAAATCCTATTCTTTAGATTATAGTTTCCGATTGTAATAGGTGAAAGCAAATTCATGACCAACTCCTTTAACGAAATTAAGGTCATTATTTCACAATAGAATTTAAACAATAATGAATAATATTTTGTAATTTTTAAATAAAACTTTTTGCAATACTAATTTTATCACCGTAGCGTCTTTTGCGCTCAGGCGTATAGTTCCACCACACTTTTGCCTCACCGCCATTCATAAAGTCGGTGATCGACATAAGCACGTCAAGCATACACGGGTCTTGTCTCTCGCCGAACGCTTCGCAAAAGCGAACATACAGATCATAAGGGTCTTCCCCTTTGAGCTGATCGGGAGAGGTGATGCCGATGCGAACAAGATCAGCGGCAACCGTTTTGCCAATATTGGGAAGGTCGGTGAGTTTCGAGACGTTTTCTCGGATAACTTTAGAAGGATTCATAGTCATTCTCCTCGCTGTTAACTCATTTTGTTATAATCATACCATGCAACCCGAAACAATTTACGACACCTATACCATTGATACCCCGATCGGAACTATGATCGCAACTGCCGATGAAAATGGTATTGCTTCTCTCGATTTTACCGATAAAACCCCGCAGATTATAATCTCGAAATATCCGCTCCTTCTCCAATTGGAAAAAGAGTTACACGAATACTTCGCAGGGAAGCGAAAAGTCTTCACCCTCCCCCTAAACCCTCACGGAACCCCGTTTCAAAAACAGGTGTGGGAAACACTACAGACGATCCCCTACGGGGAAACAATTTCTTACGCACAAGAAGCCGAAATATTCGGAAACCCCAAAGCAGTCCGCGCCGTTGCCAATGCCAACGGACGCAACCCCATCGCGATCCTCATCCCCTGCCACCGCGTTATCGCCAGCGGCGGCGGACTCGGGGGCTACAGCGGAGGAATAGAGAAAAAAGAGTTTTTATTAGCGTTGGAAAAACAAGAGAAAGAGTAATAGACCGCTCCAATATCACCTCATCATTACTTCATCGCCATCATCAAAAAACCTGTAAATCCGGCATTATCAGCACCGATCAGTGGAGAGACGTGTGATTTCATCTCTTGAAGAATCTGTGTATAGCGCAGATAAAATTCGTAGGTAGGTTTGGGCTTATATTCCAAACCGCTTATCTCGAAGAATTTGATAATATCTTTGGTGGTAGTCGGTTTGATAAAAAACTCTTTATCCCGTGCGTAATAATAGGGGATCAACGTTACGATAGACCATTTTGCGAGCTTATAGATACTGAGGATATCGACGAGGATTCTAAATCCTTTCTCTTTATCGGCGTGCAAAAATTCATACAATCCGATGGCAAACATATCTTGCTGTTCCATACTCATCGCTTTTACCATATCACGTACTTTTGGTTTTTCGAAAAGTGAAATCAAAGAGGATTTTGAGACGATTTTTGCAAAACTCTCACCTATCTCTTCGGTACGTAAAAATTTCTCAGGTGCAAAGAGTTCTCTTACACTTTCACCTATTTTTGCCGTATTGTGCCGTTTGATGATCGGTAATAGTGCTTCGTCTTCGAACCCTTTGGGGTAAAAGATGAAAAAATTGGTTTCGGCTTCTGTCAGTTTTTTGAAATTCATTGTCGCTGCTTTTTTATAAAATCTCTTTCGTACTGTCCAGTACCCACGCCGAGGGGTGTTGCGTAAAACCGATTTTTGGATAATACTCTACCGCTGCAGGTGCAGAGAGCAAAATCAGTTTGCATTTAACCCCTAACTGTTCGCGTACTTTTTGAATGAGTTGTTTTCCGATCCCCTGATGTTGAAAGCTCGCATCGACTGCTAAATCTGACAGATAGCAGCAGTAGCCGAAGTCGGTAACGGCACGTGCCACCCCCACGATTTTTTCATCCAAAACCGCCGTAATAATGATGTCGGCATTTTTGATCATACTCTCGATACATTCAAGATCATCAACAGGTCTGCGTTCGCCCAATGTGGAACGGTTGAGGATGTCGATAAAATCTTCAGTTGATAGATTGGGGGTTATTTGGTAGGTAATCAACATTCATTTTCTCCTGTTCTTTTTATAAGGATCATCCATACACGTGCAAAATGATTTCCGCCCCTTTTTCACGGATCGGGACTAGGCTCTGATAGGCGGAAGAGTGATACCATTCATTAGCTTTTTCGACAGAATCAAATTCAATGGCTACCACATCAGGATAGTCCGTAGTACCCACGAATGAATTGATACAGGTTCCCCTCACTAGAACCTTTCCACCATAAGGTACAAGCGTTGACTGCACTTGGCTTTTATAGTCATTCCACTTTTCCTGATCAGTGATACGGATTTGCCCGATAACATATACACTCATATAGTTCCTTTTTCTATCTTTTAAAAATATGGGTCAGGGTGTTGACCCGATCTTGATCTAGATTTCAGAATATTTGTCATCTTTGATCGTAAAATGGGCAAACGCACCTTCGACACTGAGTGTATTTTTATACTTTGTTGCCGTTAATCTGACTGCTTTTGTCTCCAAATTACAAACGGCGATACGAAAATTCGATCCCATAAAAGGTTCCACAATACAGACAATATTCCCCTCTACTTCGCGTGTTGCATGTATTATCCCTTGTAAATTATGAAAAAAATACTTAGGATAGCTCAGAGGAGTGATTTCGACGACCTCAGAATATCTTTTTTTATCCAATGTACTCGCAATGGTGGCAGCATCCTCAAAATTATCAAACTGTACGCACCAATTATCAAAAACTTTATTAAAATGGTTTAGATCTTCATCTAAAAACCCACCTGCCGGCGATTGCAAAGCATAAATACTCATAATAAATATACCTTTTTTTTATTCTCTAGTACAATCTAATCGATCTGATAGCAGCAATAGGTGTCAAGTGAACCTTTTCGGAAAACTGATTTCCTTTTGATTGCTCGTGAGTCTGAAACGGATCGAGGGTGATATTGGTTTGTTCGACTAAATTTTCCCTTTTTCGTACAACCGTACAAAAGCCTCGACGATGTGCGGGTCAAACTGCTTTCCGACTTCGTCTTTGATATACTCGATTGCCCTCTCTTTTTCCCATGCGGTTTTATACGGTCTTGCATTCACAAGGGCATCATACACGTCTACGACGGATACCATCCTGCCGCTAAGCGGTATATCTTCACCTTTGATCCCATAGGGATATCCGGTTCCGTCGTATTTTTCATGGTGAGAGAGCGCTATTTCAGCTTCAAGTGCAAACCGCTTGTCACTGTGCAAAATCGTTTTACCTCTTTCGGTGTGTATACGCATGATACGCATCTCTTCCTCATCGAGTTTTCCCGGCTTTTGCAGTATGCTGTCGGGAACCGCAATCTTGCCAATATCGTGCAAAATTGCCGCTCTGCTGTAGCGGATCGCTTCATCCTCGCTAAAACCGAGTTCCAACGCCAACAGCAGCGTCATATGTTCAATCCGTTTGATATGTTCTCCGGTTGTTTCGTCTTTGTATTCAGACGCAACCGCCAATATGTTGATCGTCTCTATATGGTCTTTTGAGAGGATATCGTAGAGATCTATGTTTTTAAAGGATGTGCAAATCTGAAGTGCCATAAGTCCCAATAAATCGGCAAAATACCCGTTCAATCTGAAATCTCCGAAGGCAAAAACAATAGCCATTGTCCCCTCAGAGTCTTTTATCGGTATGATAAACCTATCTTTTTCCAGAAAAAAGAGTTTGTGTTCTTCCCTGATTTTCTCAAGGATCTCTTTGATGACCGGTTCAATATTGCGTTTCTCTCCCGTTGTGCAGTATTTGCTGCAGTTGATACATACCTTGTATTCGCCCTGTTCATCCACGGGGAATACGGCAAAAGCATCCAACAGCCTTAGATTTGAGCTATCGACAAGCGAGATAAATTTCGTCAAAACTTCCAAAGTATGGTTAAAAAAGTTTTCAAATGAATCGATGGTAAAAATATTGACCGCCGACTTGGCCAAATACGAAAGCGCCTCTTTTTGCGTCTGAAGTTCGGTCAATCGGACATAGTCTTGTATCCCTGTTCGTATACACGTATAGAGCTTGGTTTGGGTTAGCTCCGTCTTTTCTTTGTAGTCATTGATGTCGAAATGATCGATAACAAACTTTTCAGGAGCCTGTCCCGGCTGTCCGGTACGCAAAATAATGCGGATCAGATTATTGTTGATCTCGTGACGGATAAAGGTGACAAGTTCGAGTCCCGCATCATCGGTTTCCATAACGACATCCAGCAAAACAAGGGCTATATCATTATGATTTTTTAGTATTTCTTTTGCCTCTTTTGCACTCATCGCATGGAAGAACTCTATCTCTTTTTGCGCGAATGCAAACCCCTTTAACGCAAGTTTGGTGACGTCATGAATAGACGCTTCATCATCTACGATGAGTACTTTCCACGTACCAAGCGTTTGCTTCTCGCTCGAAACATCCCGTTTTTTCAAAAATCCAGCCATACTCTAACTCTTTAATAATGTAATATAAAAGTGCACACCGCACCCTTTTTCACTCTCTACCCTCACAGAACCGCCGAATGAACCGGTGATCAGGTTATACACGATACTCAATCCAAGCCCGCTCCCGCCTCGCCCCCTTTTTGTCGTCACAAAAGGCTCAAAGACCTTATCTTTCACACTCTCATCGATACCTATGCCGTCATCGATGTATTCCATATCCAGACGATCCCCTTTATCGATAACTTTTATCATTATTTTACCGCTCTCTCTGCCTTCAAACGCATGTACAAGCGAATTTTGAATCAGGTTGGAGATTATTTGGGCAAAAGAGCCGGCGTAGCTGTTGACGATGATGTTTTCCGGACACTCCAGTTCGACGACGGCCACACTCTTTTTGAGCTGCGGTCTCAGCGTTCTAATGATCTCTTCCAAATATTGCTTAACGTCAAATTCCCGCTTTTGATCGCTCGTCTCATCTACCGATATTTGCTTGAACCCTCGGATAAGCCTTGCCGCATTTTCCAGATTCTGCAACAACAAGCTGCAAGCGTCAATCGAACTTTCCAAAAACTCTTTCAAATCCTCTTCGGTTAACTCTTCGGACTCAAATGAGTGCTTAATGCTCTTGCAGTTGTCCAGTATCATCGACGCGGATGTGATAGAGACGCCCAACGGCGTATTCACCTCATGAGCTACCCCCGCGACAAGCGATCCCAGAGACGCCATCTTCTCTTTTTGAATAATCTCCGCTTGCATCTCTTGGAGTTTGGCATAGCTCTCTTTTAGCTCTTTGTCTTTTTGTTTGATAAGCAAAAGAGCATGGTCGTAATTCTTATGGATGCGCTGACTTTGATCTACCGCCTGCTTTAAGATCGTCACTTGTCTTTGAAGCTCGACTACATCATCACTCATTCAAATTCCCAGATGCGGATACAAAATATCCAGCCCGCAGTTGAGATTTTCCAGATACTCTATGGCAGAGGGGACGTCGCCTTTTGAGATGATCGAGCCGTGCTGCGGCAGTATCGCTTCGATAGAGACGTTTTGGAGTTTTTCCACAAACCCTTTGCACGCAATATTCGAAGCGATATAGTCTTTATGAAAAATATCCAACCCTGAAATATGCCCTTCAAAATCATCCGTTACCAGTTTCCAATCCGAATCAATAGCCGCCCACACGTCACCGGAGAGTAAAAAGCCGCTTACGGGATCGTACGTGGCGAAAGCTCCCGGAAAATGCATGAAAGGGCACTCTATAAACTTCAAAGCACTGCTACCGTAAGGAAATTCCGTATCATCGGCAGCGTCAAATCGATCATAATCGCTTTTTCCATAATAGGGGAGAAGTACGTGCGTTCTGGGAGTAGAAACGATTTTTAGCGACGGATTGAAGTCCAACCAATCGACCATAGCCGCACATACGTCGGGGTCTTGATGACAAAGGACGAGGGCTTTCACATTTTTCGGGTCGATGATCTTGGATACCGCATCCTTGACCGATTCGAAATAAGCTCGATGACCCGGATCGACGAGTATAGCTGCATCCGCATCTTTTATAAGATATACATTGCTTCTAAACGCCGTATTCTCATTGATCCCTACCCACCAGACCGAATGTTCACCGCTTTCAAAAAGCTTTATAGGGGGAGTTGCTACCGTACCGTTGCTAAGACCCGACAATAAATTATTCACAGCCGTCCTTTCCATTAAATTGATGCCTGAAACCAATGCTACTAAAGAGTATATAGTATAATAAATCTCATTAATTTGAATGCATCAGGAAGAGGATCTTTTCATATTAAACAAGATCACCGCCGCAAATGCCATCAAACATCCAAACAGTGTCGAGATTGCCAACGTCTCGCCGTACACGACCCAACTCGACACGATAGCCCCCACGGGGACGATAAACATAAACACCCCCGTTCGGTGTGCCCCCACTTTCCCTGCCGAGATGAAATAAAGGGCGGTGCTAAACGTCCCCGGAATCACCCCGATAAAGAGGATCGTCCACCAGAACACCGCGTCATACGCCCCGAAATCAAAAGGACGGTGCGGCAGAGCAAAGAGCATATTGATAAACGTCGTAATCCCAAAAACGACCAAGGTATAAAACATCAGATGCGCACGATCCGCCGCTTTTTGTGAGACCACCGTCACCAGCGCCCACACAACCGCACATCCGAGGAAATAAGCACTATCGACATTCAAGAACGCAAACCCGTCAAACGGTACGCGAAGCAGTATCAACGCTCCGAAAATACCGATAGAGAGTGCGCCGATTTGGCGAATGGATACCTTGGTTCCCAAAAATGAGATGGAGAGGATATAGGTGATGATAGGAGCGAGCGACGTAACCATCGTCCCGCCATAACCCGCATCCCCGTGCGAAAGTCCCGCGAAAAAGAGATAATTAAAGAGAGATGTCAAAATCCCCGCGATCACCATATACATCAAACCTGCTCTATCGGTTTTGAGGGGTGTTTTCAAATACCAGATAATGGGAATGATGCTGATAAACGAGATCGCATAACGCCAAAAAGCGGCAACTTCGGCATTAGAGTGTTCCGCCGCCACTTTCCCCGCCGTCCACGCAAACCCCCAAAAGAGCATCGCG
>NZ_MIBU01000192.1:0-2328 GCF_001830725.1 Sulfuricurvum sp. RIFOXYD12_FULL_44_77 | reverse complement strand
CTTTTCAAAGGGGAAGAGAAACGGGTCGCATGACCATTCTTATCGAGAATCTCACCTTTGATACCGTTATCGGGATTCTTGACTATGAACGCACCACCCCTCAGAGGGTTCAAATCGACTGTACTATTGACTATTCTTATACATCCAACTTTTTCATTAATTACGCTGACGTTGCCCGAATAATTGAAGATACCATGAAAACGGAGAAGTTTGAATTGATCGAAACGGCACTCGAGGTACTCGGCGTTACGCTCAAAAAACATTTCCCCCTTATTGAAACCCTTTTACTTACCATCCGCAAACCTGATATTCTCCAAAATTGCACCGTTGGTGTTCAAAAAAATTTCATTTTTTAAAAAAAATTGAAAAAAAGATTAAAAAATTCTAAAACTGTGGTATCATTTCGGCAAAATTTCCGTATAAATGAGGAATCTGAATGCGTATTCTGATCATTGAAGATGAAGTAACCCTCAATAAAACCCTTGCAGAAGGGCTCAAAGAATTTGGTTACCAAAGCGACGTCGTCGAAACACTAAAAGACGGCGAGTATTATCTCGATATTCGTAACTATGACCTGATTTTGATGGACTGGATGCTACCGGATGGTAACAGCGTCGATATCATCCCAGACATCAAAAGCAACACCCCTAAAACTGTAGTTGTTGTTCTCTCGGCACGTGATGACAATGAAAGCGAAATTGAAGCCCTAAAAGCCGGTGCAGATGACTATATCCGCAAACCGTTCGATTTCGATGTTCTTGTTGCTCGTATTGAAGCACGTTTACGTTTCGGCGGTAGCAATATCATCGAAATTGATGATTTGACGATCAATCCTGAAGAGGAAAAGATCATCTATAAAGAAAAAGAGATTGAACTCAAAGGTAAACCGTTTGAAGTATTGACTCACCTTGCGCGTCACCGTGACCAAATCGTCTCTAAAGAGCAATTGCTCGATGCGATTTGGGAAGAGCCTGAGCTTGTTACACCAAACGTTATCGAGGTTGCGATCAACCAAATCCGCCAAAAAATGGATAAACCGCTCGGTATCACTACAAT
Source organism: Sulfuricurvum sp. RIFOXYD12_FULL_44_77 (assembly GCF_001830725.1). Lineage (NCBI taxonomy): Bacteria > Pseudomonadati > Campylobacterota > Epsilonproteobacteria > Campylobacterales > Sulfurimonadaceae > Sulfuricurvum > Sulfuricurvum sp. RIFOXYD12_FULL_44_77. The sequence continues at coordinate 1,272 of NZ_MIBU01000192.1, read as the reverse complement.
CGAAACCGTGCGCCGCCGAGGATACCGTTTTTGTTTTCCAAAAGAAGCATAAGACGACGCTTTCTCTTCCAACTTATTGTCGCTTCGGCGGCATTGGTTATCCTTTTTTCCTCCTTTTTATTCCTTTTTATCAAACAATCTATTTACGATGAGAAACAAGCCGAACTAATCGGTTATGCAGAAAACATCTCTTCCTACCGATCGCTTTTATCCGCACAGCAAAACAATACCGAAACATTGATGGGGCTTAACGTTGAGCTGATCACCCTGAATCCCGACGAAGAGCATCTTGATTTTTATGAAAAGACCCATAAAGATAAGACGACCTCCCTTGTCCTTATCTATCCGTTTGATTTTGAACGCTCTTCCTATCTCAAAGTAAGTCGCGATATCACACCCACCAAGCGGTTGCTCACAAAAATTATGAACTCAATTTATCTCATCAATGCCGTCGGGTTTGTTGTCATTATCCTCTATGCTATCGCCTTTTCAAAAATGTTGATCGCCCCAATCACTGCCCTCAGCCGCCGTCTTGCTAACATGAACGAGCACCTTATACGCCCCATCAAAGTCGAACAGCTCCCCGATGAGTTCGAACCTCTGGGTGAGACCCTTAATCGTCTTATCGCCCGCATCCAAAATTTTGTCAAATACCAAAAAGAGCTCTTTATCGGTGCGGCGCATGAGCTTAAAACCCCTCTCGCCGTCATCAAACTCAAAAATCAGGTTACCCTCATTAAAAAGCGAACCCCAGAGGAATATATCGAAGCGATCCGCATTACCAATCAAAGTGTTGATGAGATGAACAAAATCGTTGCCGACATTCTCAATATCGGTCGTCAAGAGGGAGCACAACTCGAAATTCCTGTCCAAACCGATATCATCCAGATTCTCAAGAAATGGGAAGGGGATTTTAAACTCTTGGCAAACAGTGAAAACAAAACGCTTGTAACCCATTTTGAGCCCGACGCCTTTAGTGCGGTATTACAGGTTACTTTGCTCAATCAAATTTTGCAGAATTTTTTACAAAATGCCCTTAAATTTACCCCTGAGGGGAAAACAATAACGTTTCAAAGCCGCCTCAACGGGGTCGGAATTGTAATTGAAGTGATTGACGAGGGGTGCGGTATCGATGAGAGTGTTGACCTCTTCGCTCCGTTCAAACGACAGGGGAACAAGTCAGGTGTCGGTTTGGGACTGTTTCTTGCTAAAAGTGCGGCAGAAGCTATCGGTGCCGTTATTACGCTAACCAATAGAGAAGATGGAATGGAC
>NZ_MIBU01000191.1:0-1165 GCF_001830725.1 Sulfuricurvum sp. RIFOXYD12_FULL_44_77 | reverse complement strand
CACGACCGCTTAAACGGGCACTCTATGAGATCGTCGAAGATCGTTTGGCGGACTTGATTCTCGGCGGAGAAGTAGAAGAGGGCGCATCCGTTGCCTTTGATGCTGTTGGAGATGAGATTACCGTTTCTGTGGCATAATCGCATTTATGAAAATAATTGTTTTATTCTTTGTACTATTATTACAGCTTTTGGGATGCACGGGGGATTGTATGACCTGTCATCCTGCATTACTTAAAACCATCGATACAGATCTGCGTCATAAACCGATGCAAACGTGCATCAAATGTCACAGTGCCGATCCCGCTAAAATGGCCGATTGCGGAAGCGACTGTTTCGCATGTCACCCGATCGCAAAAATAGAAGGTTCACGGATAGCAGAACACGCGGTGATTCGTGAATGTCGAGATTGTCATATGAAACTCAAAACCACATTGGATCTGAGCAATATCCCTAAAGGGCAGTCGGTTATGCCGACGTTGCGAGATTTTTTAAAGCCTTAAGCGTAGATCAGCTCAAACATTTTATCAAACCCGTCGATGATTTTTTGCATCAATTTTTGAGCTTCTTCAATCATTTTTTCATTGCTTTTAATCTCTTTTACTGCATTGTCAAAGAGGTCAACCGTCCCTTTTTTTGCATGATTTTTGACGTTTTCATCGCTGTTTTTAAGATTTCCGATCAGTTTAGTGACATCCGAAGCGATCTTATTGATCGGAGAGGTTTGATTCTCCTCTTCGAGTTCTTTCATAAACTTATCGATATAGGGCTGTGCTTTTTTCATAAAGGCATTGATCTCTTTTTGATCTTGTTCAGTGATACCGTTGCTATCGAGATTAAATGAAAATGCCTGCATAGAAGAGAAAGAAAATGATTGTTCTTTGCTATTGGACGTCGTTTTTTCATTCAGTGAAAGAGATTGTTCGTTTTCAAAATTAAGGGAGAGCATATCACCCGAACTCGTTTTCATCTGAATATTCAGTTCATGTGAACGGTACGCATCATAAGAGGTTGCGGTTGTCATAGTAATACCTTATATAGGGGTGATTCTTAGTGAGTATATCGGCACTCTTCGAGATTATTTTAACAAGCTTTTATGAAACTTAACCCTTCTTTAAGTAAGAATTGTCTATTATTGCGTGCTAAAAATTTCTAAAGGGAATGGCTTA
>NZ_MIBU01000190.1:0-2053 GCF_001830725.1 Sulfuricurvum sp. RIFOXYD12_FULL_44_77 | reverse complement strand
TCCCGCACCCAGAGCATAGAGCGTTTCGTTGATGGCGGGGCTGAGGGCAATGATCCTCTCGGCTCCCCAAAGATTCCCCCATACCAAAACCGTAGCCAAAACTTTCAATAACATGCTTCTACCTTGTAAATCCATGTCATGGTTTGTGCATCGTTCAAAATGAAATTCTCCGCCGTTGTATGAACCGATTCTCCGTCAATGAGATAAAACCATCCGAATTTTCCGATCTGCGATTGAACACCGTCGATGGAACGGACGAAACGGTACTGTCCCGTTTTGCTCGTCTCTACACGACTGATCCGTTTAAGAACGTCCAATGCGCTCATGCCGGGTGAATAGGCCGTTTCGATGACTTTATCGGGTTTTGCATCACCGTAATGGAGGGTAACCGTAAGATTCTCCCCCCAACAATGCAGTGCTAAAAGAACAGATAGTACAATGAGTTTCATCAAAAAATGACCTTCATCCCTGCATAGTATCCTCGCGGCGACGATGCGTATCCGTCTACACTTTGATAGTATTTGTCGGTAAGATTATCAATTTTACCGTAGAGTTGGATAGAATCGGTCAGATTGTAGTTAAGTACAAAATTAAAAAGGGTATAACGTCCGGTTTGTTCCCCTTGCTGATCCGCCTGATCGTAGCGTGTCCCTACATAGTGGGCGTTTATTCCCATACTCAAATCGTCGATTCCATAATAGTTGAGTGAAACTTTAGCTTCGCGTTTGGGGCGGCGTTTTAAATCTTTCCCGTCTTTATCGACAAAGTGTGCAAGATGGGTATAGTCAGCATTCAGTACGAACGAATCCAAAAGAGTGTGCCGAAAAGTGACCTCGTACCCTTTAAAGGTACTGATTCCGTTTAAATTTTTGTAATAGGGGTCATTATTGAACCAGTTCAGAGGGGTCGGATCATACCACTCGATCAAATCTTTTACCCGATTTTCGAAATAGGTGAGCGTGATACTTTTATACCCGAGCGTGAGATCATAGCTTTTCGTGTTTTCGGGGCTGAGAGTATCATTGGACGCACCCCACGGATTAAATATTTGGATGAGATTAGGTGCCGTATAGGACGTTCCGTAATTTCCGCCGACATACATATCCTCCGAAAGTATATATTTTGCCCCTATTTTACCGGTTGTTTTGGCATGGAAGCTGCTGTAGTCGTCCCGTCGCAAACTCTCTGTTAGAATCAAATCGCCGAAGGTATTGAAGTTGGTCACGAACACCGCTTTCGATGAAACCGATTTTGCTCCCGTCGTTGAATCGGCTTGGATAAAATCGATTTTATCCCATTTTTTGGAGAGACCGGCAACAATGAAATCATTCCCGCTGTAGCGAAAGTGGTCGCGCAGCTCAACCTCTTGGGTTTGCCCGTTAAATACTTTTACGCCGTAGCTGGTATCAAGCTCATCACGTCTGAATTTTGAAAGATTTGCTTTGGTCGAAAGGGTATGGTTATGATAGGCTTTGTCATAGGTTGCCCCGTAAAGTCGGGTTCTCACATCACTGTGTTCTACACTGTTTGGAGCGTTATAGCTGTCATAACTGCCCAATGCGTTAATGTCGGTATAGCTGATACCGAATGTATCCTCAGACGTCGGATTGTAATGGGCATTAAGATTGAGGGTGGTATTGGCATAGGGATCTTTTTCGTATCGGTCAATATTCTCCCCTTTAGGTGCCTGTGCGGTAAAACTGTTGCTCATTAGACGGTCAAACGAAATTTTGAAATCATATTTATCCGTTTTATGAGAAAGAAATCCCCCCCACTTTGCGGTGGCAAAACTTCCGTATTCAACATTCGCACCGGTATGGGTCCCCGCTTCCGCGCTTTTGGTGATAATGTTGATAACTCCGGCACTCGCATCCGCTCCCCATATTCCGCTTTGAGCCCCTTTTATAAGTTCGATCTGCTCGATGTCGCTTATAAGAAGGTGGGCGAAATTGGCTCCGCTTGTACTCGAGGGATCCTGATAGCGGATACCGTTGATCAAAACCAATACTTTATTAGTATCCATACCGCGCACAAAAACTTCCTGTGTCGTTCC
>NZ_MIBU01000189.1:0-4704 GCF_001830725.1 Sulfuricurvum sp. RIFOXYD12_FULL_44_77 | reverse complement strand
TTAAGACCTATAAAGGATTCGAATTCAGACTCAACCATACTGATGATACGGGGTTCATAGGAACTGGTGAGTTCTATATTTCCTCCGTACACTTGCGAGGCCGAATATTTTTCAAACAGTTCTGCGGCGTATCGGATACCCATATCGATTGAGGGTTCGCTTCCCCGTGACGTACGATAATAATGGGGACAGCTAGGGATTTTTTTCTCTCCCATTTTTTTAGCAATGACTTCCGGAGCAATGTAACTCGCTTCGATAACAACCAGCCCCTCATTTGCACTAAAATGTGCCTCTTTCTCTTGAGAGACACCGATAACGGAAACTTTTTCTTTGCCATAGAGGGCAGCATAGCCGTTTTCATCATTTTCAAAGGTAATGACCCCTTTGTTTTCAACATCCCCGAACTTTTCAAACGGATAGGCTCGTAAAATAACCCCCGTGCTTTGTGTCGCATAGAATAAAAGTGCATCCACTGTTGTTGTGTACTCTTGATCGACCAATGCCAAACGGAGAGAGATAATCAAAGGGACACTGAGTTCTTTAACCTCTACGGCACCAAATAACAAATCGGTGTTAAGGGTTTCCGTATGCTGCAGTTGCAAAATACGTCCGATTCCCAAACGCCCCTCTTGGTTATCTTTAACATTTTTCTCACGAAGCGGACGGGCCAATGCGGCACGCAAATCACGCGCGATTCCGTAAATACTCAAGCAATCACCGCGATTGGCAGTCAGTTCAATCTCGATAACATCATCATTGAATACACCGTATTCATTGAGATTTTTACCCATAACCAACTCACCGATACTCTCATCGAGGATCATAATTCCCTCACCCATAGAGGGGAGTCCAATCTCTTTAGCAGAGCAGATCATGCCGTGTGAATCGACACCGCGTAGTTTTGCTTCTTTGATCTTAAGGCCGCCGGGAAGTTCCGCACCGACCGTTGCTAACGCAATGTATAGTCCTGCACGAACATTCGAAGCACCGCACACAATCTGGCGCACTTCTTTCCCGACATTAACTTGACATACATTAAGTTTATCAGCATCAGGATGTTTTTCACACGATTCGACGTATCCGACAACCACTCCATCCGCAACACGGACAACGTCATGTCGATCTACTTCTAGACCGATCGAATTTAATGTTTTTAGCAACAAATCGGTACTTACGTCAGTAAGATCGATCCATTCATTTAGCCAATTTTTTGTTACGATCATCTAAACTGCTCCAATAATCTCGTATCTCCCTCAAACAAAGAGCGTAAATCACCGATTCGGTGGATCAGCATTGCAAACCGCTCAACCCCTAAACCGAACGCATAACCGCTGACATTCTCATAACCGACCGCTTTAAAAACGTTCGGATCGACAATACCGCATCCGAGCACTTCGAGCCATCCTGTTTTAGAGCACACTCGGCACCCTTCCCCACCGCAGAAAATACAGCTGATATCAACTTCCGCCGAAGGCTCCGTAAACGGAAAAAAGCTCGGACGGAAACGAACCTCGACATCTCCGAACATCGTTTTAAGGAAATCTTCGAGGATAAATTTTAGATTGGCAAACGATACTTTTCCCGCTTCCTCAACAACCAATCCCTCAACCTGATGAAACATCGGCGTATGGGTAATATCGTAATCGCGGCGAAATACCGCACCCGGAGCGATCATACGAATCGGCGGTTGGGTAGAGAGCATAGTGCGGATTTGTACCGGCGAGGTATGGGTACGCAACAGCATCGAATCTTTAAAATAAAACGTATCCTGCATATCGCGTGCCGGATGGTATTTAGGAAGATTCAACGCTTCGAAATTATGAAAATCATCTTCCACCATCGGACCCGTTTGTACCGAAAAGTTCATCGCAACGAAATACTCCACGATTCGATCCATCGTCTCCATAACAGGGTGAAGTGACCCGTGTTCCGTAGTGGCGGAGTAGAGACTTACGTCAATCGCTTCCGCCCTCATCGTCGCTTGCAAATGTTCCATGGCCAAGAAAAGTTTACGATCGACCAAAAGAGCATTCAATCCCTCTTTATGGATATTTAACTCTTTGGCAAATGTCCCTTTTTCCGCGTCGGGAATATCTTTCATACGGGTGAACTCAGCGTTCATTATCCCTTTTTTTCCGAAAACGGCGATTCGGATCTCTTCGATTTTATCAATCGAGTCAGCCGATTTTATAGCGTCATACCACTCTTGCAAAATAGAGTCTCCATTGATGATTTTCTGAAAGCTTTTAAATACGTTATCACTATTTCTGAAAGTGCTTTCAATTTAGGGGATATTGTAGTCAAATCTCTTTTATAAATAGCTTCAAGCGATCTTCCATATGCTACAATAGCACAAAAAAAGAGGTTTAAAATGTGCATTTTCTGTAAAATTATTAACAAAGAAATCCCATCCAATGCCGTTGCCGAAAACGACGAATTTTATGCGTTTCATGACATTAATCCCAAAGCACCTGTTCATGTTTTGGCAATTCCGAAAGAGCATTATCAAAGTTTCAACGATATTCCCGGAGATGTGATGGGGAGAATGTCAACGTTTATGCAAGAGGTCGCCAAAGCATGCGGAATTGATGAGAGCGGCTACCGAATTATCAGCAATATCGGTGAAAACGGGGGGCAAGAGGTGGGGCACCTCCATTTTCATATCCTCGGCGGAGCAAAGCTCAAATGGGGTCATTTTGCCGATGCTGACCCTAAGGATTTCTTTTAATCCTTAGGCGTTACACCCTTGCAACGTACCGAAATCGACAGCACTTCCGCCGCCGCTGATCATCTTCTCATTTTCACGAATCACAGTGCCGTTATGGATGATCGTATAGCTAATAGCTGTCGTATCACGGATCGTATTGATCGTGGAACAATAGGTTTCCAAGCTCGCCATCACCCAACGCGCCGCGAGTGTATCGTCCGCATTCGAATCAAAGCGATATTCAAGATGAAGCGCATTGAACTTGCGCGGTGCAGACTCATTACGAACCACTTCACCGCTTACTTCAAGATTTTTTACCTCATACCCCTGCTGTTTAGGGAGCATCACGACATCGGTCGCACTGCAGGTGATAATCCCGCTTAAAAAATACTCGATCGGAGAGATTTGGGGGCAATCGATAATAAAACTGCTCTTCTCTGTTTTAGCTTCAAAGCGCATTGCATCCTGATGAGAAACGGTAATCTTCATTGTACATCCTTGAGAAAATGGTCAAAATAGATGATTTGTTCTAGCGTACGAATTTCCGCCGTTCCCCCTTGGGAAGTACGGGCATTCATCGAGTGCTCGATCGCCAAATAAGGGATAACATCCTCCTTAATCCGCTCATCGATTGCATAAAGCTCAGCATAGTCGATATCGCTCAAATCTATTCCAAGCACTTCGGCACGCGCAACGGCGCGTCCGGTGATATGGTGGGCTTCGCGAAACGGAACGTCACAGTGCTCGACCAAATAGTCGGCCAAATCGGTAGCGGATAGATGCCCTAGCTTACATGCACGAGCCATATTTTGAGGTTTGATCGTCATTGTACGCAATGCTTCGCGGAGAATTTCGAGGGAGAGTTCAGCCGTCTCAACACTGTCGAATACCCCCTCTTTGTCCTCTTGGGTATCTTTGTTATAGGCTAGCGGTAACCCTTTCATCACGGTTAAAAGTCCCATCAGGTTACCAAATACCCGCCCCGTTTTTCCTCGAAGTAACTCAGGAACATCAGGATTCTTCTTTTGCGGCATAATCGAACTACCCGTCGAATACTGATCGGAAAGTTCGACAAAACGAAACTCGTAACTTGACCACATAATAATCTCTTCGGCCAAACGGGAGATGTGCATCATCAATGTCGAGATATTAAATAAAATTTCCAGTGCAAAATCACGATCGCTCACCGTGTCGAGACAGTTGATACTCACCGAATCAAAGCCAAGCTCTTTCGCCGTCATTTCACGGTTGATATTGTGCGGTGTTCCGGCAAGTGCGGCACATCCGATCGGTGAGATATTATTACGCACAGCAGAGCTCTCAAAGCGTTCAATATCACGTTTAAACATCGAAGCATATGCCAGTAAATGAAATGCGAAATTGATCGGTTGTGCATGTTGCAGATGGGTCATCCCCGGTAACAACGTCGTAGTGTGATCTCTGGCGATGTCAACAACAACACTCATAAGTGCTTTGATCTGTTCGACAATCTCACGGTTTTTACGAAGAACAAAGCGGCGGAAATCAAGAGCTACCTGATCGTTGCGACTACGCGCGGTATGAAGTTTTTTTCCTGCTTCGCCGATAATCGCAGTAAGACGTTTTTCAATCGCCATATGGAGATCTTCATCACCGATTTTCCACTCAAATACACCCGATTCGATTTCGCTGAGTACCTGCGCCATCCCTTTTTCAATCAAGGTAGACTCTTCATCGGTTAAAATCCCTTGATGAGCCAACATTTTGGCGTGGGCGATAGAACCTTCAATATCTTCACGGTAAAGTTTTTGATCAAACATGATCGAGGCATTAAATTTTTCCAAAAGGGTTGACGCATCTTGTGTAAAGCGTCCTGACCACATCTTTTCCATGGTATCTCCGAAGTGTGTAAAAGTGGGGTATTTTAGCGAAGTTTGGTTTAGAAGAAAATCATCCCCTGAAGGATGAAGGGTTTATTTAGTTACAGGCAGGGACATTGCCGCTATCGGATGCATATT
>NZ_MIBU01000188.1:0-6448 GCF_001830725.1 Sulfuricurvum sp. RIFOXYD12_FULL_44_77 | reverse complement strand
TCGGACGGTTTCTTGAAGGAGAATGAATGAAATTAGGAAAACTTAGTCTAGTCGCTGTAATGGCTCTTGGAACAAGCGCGTTCGCAATCGATAACGTAAAAGTAAACGGTGAAGCAAAAGTATGGTATCAAACATCTGAGTACAGTGGAGCAGGTGCTGGTGCAACTACTTCTCAAGACTTTTTTGATAATGATACTAACTCATTAGCTGAAGTTAAATTAAGTGTTGGTGCGACTGCAGATTTACTTCAAAGCTTAAGTGCAGGTGTAAAAGTCACTGCTCTTTCAACTCTTGGTCTTGAAAATAATATGGTTGGAGCTGTTCCAGCTGCAAAATTTGATGCTACTGGGACTAGTGCAGGTGCTGCACAACTTGATGATCAATCATGGACAGAAGAACTTTATCTAGCATATACAATGGGTAAAACAACGGCTAAAATCGGTCGCCAAGCGCTAAGTACTCCACTAGCATTTACTGAAAACTGGAACGTTGTTGACAATACTTTTGAAGCAGCTGTTCTTTTAAACAATGACCTTCCTGATACGACTTTGGTAGCTGCGTACGTCGGTAAACATAATGGTGTAGGTTTGCTCAAAACAACAACTGGGCGTGGATCAACCGTAGCATATTCAGGTAAATTTACCAATTTTGGAACTGAAGGTGCGTATGCTGCCGGTGCTATCAATAAATCAATTCCTAATACAACAGTACAAGGATGGTATTATAATGTAAGTGCTATCGCGGATGCATTTTGGTTGCAAGCAGATGCTAAAGTGATGGATATGGTAACAATCGGTGTTCAATATGCCGGTATGGATCCAAAACTTTCACGCGCTACTGTAATTGCGGCAGGATATGTGGCTGGTAATGAAGATTTGGCAGGAGTCAAAAAATCTTCAGATGTATTTGCTGTTAAAGCTGCGGTAGATGTTGCAGGTGTAAACCTTTATGCAGCATACTCAGAAGTGAGTGATGGTACTCTTGGATTTGCAAATACTGCGACAGGTGATAAATCAAGCCTATATACTTCACTCGGAAGCATCTGGTTGGATGGTGAAATCGCTGCTGCACCGGATACTGATACATGGAAAATCGGTGCATCGACAAAATTGATTCCGGGTGTAACCCTTTCAACAAGTTATGCAGAATCAGAAGTTGGTGCTAACGCTGGTGCAATAGCTGCTGTAGCAGGTGCTGCAACTGCAAGTACTGATTTTACTGCGTGGGATGTGGTTGCGGCAACTAAAGTTGGACCGGTTGATTTGACAGCTATCTATACTCAATTTGATAAAGATGTAAAAGCTACAGATACTACGGATAAAACAACTGATACGATCCGTATCATCGCTTCTTTGAAATTCTAATACTTCATTAGAATCTCTTCCTTTTCAGGGCCTTCGGGCCCTCAACATTCTCCTTATGTTAAGCTTTCCGCCTGAGAATTCGTCACTCTCAGGCACTCTCAACACTTCTTCTTAAACTAAATTCTTTTTGCTTGCCGTTTCGGTGTAACCGTATTTATCTCTTTTGTTTTTTTCTCTTGAGTCGATTGTCGTAGAAAAAACGGAATGGTTTTTTCAGGGCGTGAGGATAGATCATCTATCAAGGCTTCTTCTACAATCGCTGTCTCATGAAGTTCACACAGGTAGGTATGTATCAATGTAATTTGACGATCCAGCGATATTTTCCACGTGGAGAGGGTTTGGGTATAGATCCATTCGCTGAATGCGTAAAACCCCTCAAATACGCTCCCCTGACTCCAAAGGAGCGGAACTGTTTTGGTAAAGCTTCCGCTGTTGTAGAAAATATCCCAAAATCGTGCAAACCGTTTCATCTTTTGAATATCGCTAAAGCTGAGAATATTATTTTGGAGGATGTCATAAGGCGGTGTGTCGGAGTAAATCATTCCGTGCGTTTGATCGTGACGTGAGAGTGTGGTTCCTGAGAGGTTTTTGAGGATACCGATCTGTATTTCGCTGTGGGTGAGAGAAACGAGGGTATCTAGATTATGTCCGAATCCTTCGATACTCTCTCCCGGAAGCCCGACGATAAGATCGAGGTGCATGTGCGCAGAGGTCTCATTTTCCAGGAATCGTAGGTTATCAAAAATCTTTTCTACCTTTAGCGGTCGATTGATCCCTTTGGCAATCACAGGATCGAGAGTTTGGATACCGATTTCGAGCTGCAACGATCCTGCGGGAAATTGAGCAATTTTGGCTTTGAGCACATCAGGGAAATGGTCGGGGATCACTTCGAAGTGGGCAAAGTAGGGTGGCTCTTTGGAGAGGAAGAAATCGAGGATGCGGTTGGCAAAGGTCATATTGAGATTAAAGGTACGGTCGATGAACTTGAAACTTCGAGCACCGCGTTGCCAAAGAGTTTCAAACTCTTCGAGGAGCTGATCAAGTGGGAAATTACGCACTTTCTCATCGATAGAGGAGAGACAGAACTCACACTCGAACGGACATCCCCGTGAGGCTTCGACATAAATGTAGCGGTGCGCCACGTCTTCGTCATTGAAAGCGGAATAAGGGAGGTTTATCGCTTTAAGGTCGGGAAGAGGAGCTTTAATGAAGTGCTCTTTAGGTAAATCATTGGCAAAGATTTTTTTGCACAACTCATAAAATGCTACTTCCCCTTCACCGCTGATGATGAAATCGGCTTTGCTAAAATCGACACGATGCGGCAAATATCCCGCTTCGGGACCGCCGAGGACGATGATCGTCTCAGGAGAGACTTTTTTAAGGGTTTGTATCAGCTCCGCACTCTGCGCAGCGTTCCAAATATAGACACCGATTCCGATAATTTTCGGAGAGTGTTTTAATAAATCTTCGACAATACTCTGGATCTGTTCGTTCATCGTAAACTCGATGATTTTTGCCTCGGATTGGAGCTCGTGCAGGTTGGCATAGAGATAGCGCAAACCTAGTGCAGTGTGGGCGTAGCGGGCATTGAGAGTGGTCAGTAAAATTGTGTGCATTAGTATTCCGATAAAAGATAAACGTATTATATGGTATTCTACAGATACTACGCCCTAAAGGGAGATATTATGCGTTACATTCGCGCTCTGGATTCATTAGGAATCAATGATATTGCATTGGTCGGAGGTAAAAATGCCTCTTTGGGAGAGATGATCGGTTCTCTCAAAGTTCTGGGGGTAAAAGTTCCCGAAGGGTTTGCGGTAACGGCGGAAGGGTATCGTCTCTTTATCGCTCATAATGGTTTTGAACCGAAAATACGTCAGTTTTTTAACGGCGTCGATCTGAGTGACATTGAAGCGTTGAACCGATGCGGGGATGCGATACGCTCTCTCATGCTCAGCGGTGAAATGCCGCAAGTGTTAAAAACCGAAATTGCCGAGAGTTATCGTGCTATGGAGCGTGAGTACGGCACGGCGTCGGTAGATGTGGCGGTACGTTCCTCCGCAACGGCCGAAGATTTGCCCGATGCGAGCTTCGCAGGGCAGCAGGAGAGTTACCTGAACGTCCGGGGAGAGACGATGCTCATCGAACACGTCAAGCGGTGTTTTGCCTCACTCTTTACGGATCGTGCAATCAGTTATCGCAACAGTCGCGAGTATGACCATTTTGCCGTAGCCCTTTCGGTGGGGGTGCAGAAAATGGTGCGCAGCGACTTGGCCAGCAGCGGGGTGATGTTCACGATCGATACCGAAAACGGCTCGGAAAATCTGATCCTCATCAACTCGATTTGGGGGTTGGGGGAGAACATCGTCGGCGGACGGGTTAACCCTGATGAATTTTTTCTCTTTAAACCGACCCTCAAAGAGAATAAAGTCTCTATCCTCAAACGCCAACTCGGCTCTAAAGCCCTCACGATGACCTACGATGAGCGTCACCATACGATGAACCTCTCCACCCCAAAAGAGTTGCAAGAGGCCTTTTCGATTAGCGATGAGGAGGTGGCTGTACTGGCCCGTTATGCTTTGATTATCGAAGAGCATTACAGCACAATGGCCGGGGAATACCGTCCGATGGATATCGAATGGGCTAAAGACGGTCTTACGGGTGAGCTTTTTATTGTTCAAGCCCGCCCTGAAACGGTACAAAGCCGTAAAATGAGTGATACGACGTTGGAGCAGTACCGTTTCGGAGGAGAAGTGAGTGCGAAAATACTCCTTAGCGGCAAAGCAATCGGTGATAAGATCGGTTCCGGAAATGTCAAAATTATCCACTCACCCGCTGAAGGGGAATCTTTCCTCTCTGGAGATGTCCTTGTCGCCGATATCACCGATCCCGATTGGGAACCGATTATGAAAAAAGCTTCCGCTGTTATCACCAATCGCGGAGGGAGAACGTGTCACGCCGCTATCGTCGCACGTGAGATTGGTGTTCCTGCACTCGTCGGGACGATCAATGCGACCGACATATTGCACGATGGTGATGCGGTAACGGTGAGTTGTGCGGAGGGGGAGAACGGACGGGTGTATGAGGGATCGGTTCCGTATGAGATTACTCAAATCGATTTGGGCAATCTTACTCCGACGAAGACAAAACTTTATATGAATGTCGGTAACCCAGATATCGCCTTTAAAGTGGCAAAACTCCCTAATGATGGAGTAGGGCTGGCGCGGATGGAGTTTATCATCTCCAACACCGTCAAAGCGCATCCTATGGCACTGGTTGAACTTTCCCGCGGCAAAAAAATTCGTGAGCACAAAGCGATTAGAGCCGCGATGTTGGGGTATGATGATCCAAAGAGGTTTTTTATCGACAAGATTTCTGAGGGGGTAGGGATGATCGCGGCGGCATTTTATCCCCGTCCTGTCATTGTCCGTACCAGTGATTTTAAATCCAACGAGTACAAGCATATGGTTGGCGGCGCGGCATACGAGTCGGATGAAGAGAACCCGATGATCGGATTTCGCGGAGCAAGCCGTTATTATTCTGAGCAATACAAAGAGGCATTTGAGTGGGAGTGTGAAGCACTGAAACGGGTGAGGGATGATATGGGGCTCACTAATGTCAAAGTGATGCTCCCCTTCGTCCGTACTCCCGATGAGGGGCGTAGAGCGATTGCGGTAATGAACGAAGCGGGATTGGTGCAGAGGGAAAACGGCTTGGAAATCTACGCGATGTGCGAAATCCCCTCAAACGTCATTTTAGCCGATCAATTTTTGGAAATCTTCGACGGCTACAGTATCGGCTCCAACGATCTCACTCAGCTCACCCTCGGCGTTGATCGGGATAGTACCCTCGTTTCGGCAGTGTTCGATGAGCGTAACGAGGCGGTGACGAGGATGCTCTCCATGGCGATACGTGCGTGTAAAGAGCGGGGTAAATACATCGGTATCTGTGGTCAGGCACCTTCCGATTATCCCGAAATCACCCGATTTTTGGTGGAGGAGGGGATTGATTCGATCTCACTCAATCCCGACTCGCTTCTTAAAATGCGGCAGGTTGTGAGTGAGTTGGAAAATAGATAAATGGATATTCATGAATAAAATTTTTTTACTCATTTTATGTTTAGTTCCTCTTTGGAGTTTAGATTTAAATACAACATGTGAACAGCAAAATATTTTGGCAAAATATGCCGGTCATTATGCTGATCAAGTACTCTGGCACAATATTCCAATACAACGAAAGTGGTCATCAACACAAGAGCAATCTTATAACGGTATTAGCAGGGTTAATATTGACAAACATGGAGTAGTTACCGCTGCTACTGGTTGGCATGAAGGTTCTATTCAACCAAAATGTAGCTCTATCATAAAAAATAAATTATGGATTATTAATGAGTTTACAAATCACTGGGAAGGACCTTTTATACGGGTAAGCAAAGATTTTGACGAAAATACGATTTATTTTAATAGACTATTTCAAAATAAGTGTTATAAAGATGAGTTAAATCAAAAATGGTGTTTTAGGAATGGTGAAATCCAAATTGATAAGAAAAAAATCAAAGTTGAATTAATGCTGGATACTGATGAAAGCCCTCTTTATGGAAATGCGTTAAGATTAGAAGAAGACAGGTCAAGGCTATGGATGTTTGTTCCGCATAAGAATGGTTGGAAAATTTTTCAAGATACATTTGTAACAGACGAAAAATTTAAAGAAATCGATCCTTTAACTGATAAGCCTTGGCATTTTCTTAAGCTGGATTCCCGATCAAGTCGGGAATGACGAGGAAGGTGCCGTTCGTGGTGAGCCTGTCGAACCATGAACCGTTCTACCCTTCGACACACTCAGGGCGAACGAAATAAATATCAAAGCTAAAAAATAAGTTTTGTAAATAGTATTAGTTTATATTTGTATTTTTATATTTACCAACTTGGACTAAAGTATCTGTAACGTAATAGAAGCAGGAATGTATGCAACAATTTAGCGAGGAAGAGCTTCGACAATACAACGGGAAGGACGGTATGCCTGCCTATATCGCCTATAAAGGGCAAGTATACGATGTCACTTCGTCCAAGTTTTGGAAAGAGGGT
>NZ_MIBU01000187.1:0-2194 GCF_001830725.1 Sulfuricurvum sp. RIFOXYD12_FULL_44_77 | reverse complement strand
TTAGTCTATTTCTCTGTTTTTTCACCCTTTTGACTAAGGTGTTCGAAAAGCATTTGAGAAAACCCAAATCCTCCTGCACTCGCATTGGAAAGCTCTTCACGATACATCGATTTAAAAATTTTGTCTCCCGGATCGTTGGAGCTGGTAAAAACATTTTTTTCGTCTTTCATCGCTTCATCGAGCATCATTTTGACGATAATCGCCTCAAACTGATCGGTTTTCTCTCGAAGCGCTTTATCACCCTCTTTGGTTCCGATGGTAGGGATCGCTCTTTGGTGCTGTACACTCGTGATATCCATTAGATGATCTCCAAGTCAACCGAGATAGCTCCGGCACTTTTCATCGCTTGCAGTATCGAAATCATCTCTTTAGGACTTGCACCAAGTTTTTGGAGAGATCGTGCGATGTTGGCAACCGTCGTCGTCCCTTTTTCGGTATAGACCTCATTCTCATTCAATCCGATGACAAGACTTTTATCCATTGTCACACTTCCTGCGGGTTTGGATACCTCATTTTGGGAAAGAATTTTGATGGTCATGTCCCCTTGAGTGATCACAACCGGTTTAACCTCAACATCCACACCGGCAATGATGGTTCCTGTCCGCTCATTGATGATAATCTTCTGCTCTTGTGCATAATTAATATCTAAACTTTGCACTTCAGCTAAAAATTCAACCATTGATTTGTTACTCGGAAGCTTCAAATTAATAGTTCGTGGATCAACGGCAGAAGCAACGTTGGTTTTGTATTTAGCGTTTATCGCATTTTGTATCGCTACAGAGTTAGCAAAATTGGATGTTTTAAGAGAAAGGGTTGCATTTTGTTGATGAGAGAGGTCTTGGTTAATTTCACGCTCTACCAAACCGCCGCCATACACCATTCCGACAGTCGGATGCGATTCGGCACCGGCACCTTTTTCATTTTTACCGCCGATACTGATCGAACCTTGCGCAAGTGCATAGATTTTACCGTCAACCCCTTTGAGAGGCGTCATCAACAATGTCCCCCCCTCAAGCGATTTTGCATCCCCGATGGAAGAGACGGTAACGTCAAACGCATCCCCTTGGCGTGCAAAAGGGGCAAATTTAGCGGTAACAACAACCGCCGCAACGTTTTTGGATTTGATATCAACCGGATTCATATCGATATTCATCGCTTTGAGCATATTCGCGATGGATTGGAGGGTAAATTTTGAGGTCGTACCGTCACCCGTCTTTTTTAAACCGACAACGAGGGAGTAACCGATAATTTGGTTATCCCGCACGCCGACAATATTAGCCACTTCGCTGATACGCGCCGCTTCCGCCATTGTCAGTAAACAAAAAAGTAGACCAAAAATTCTCATACCCATCCTTTTATTCCAAAGGATAAAGCAAAGGCTATTCCAAAACTGGGTTATGCATAGTAGGTTAGTGAAGTTTTTCCGAAACGTTTGGATTTTAGACGATTAAAGTGACCGATAGCATCGGGCAATTCGAGGGTACTCATGTGCTCGATAATAATCAAAGTCGCCATTTCAAGGGGAAGGGATGCGATCATATCAACCGTTTTATCGTAAATCTCTTCCATCCCCTCACGGATTGAAAAAGGGGGATCAACGTAGATAAAAGCACTCTCGCCCAACGAGGCAAGACGCTTTTTTACGTGAGCCATGTTACTAAAACTATCCCCTTCGACAATTTCGCAGGCCGATGGATCGGTTTGGGCGATATTCTCACGGAGCGTTCGTATCGCATCACGGTCTTTTTCCATAAAAATAATCTTTTTGGCTCCGCGACTAAGGGCTTCAAGCCCGATAGACCCGCTTCCAGAGAAAACCTCTACCAAAACAGCATCAATGATATCAAACTGCAACGTATTGAAAAACGACTCCAATACAATCCCTTTGGAACTGCGGGTCGTCTCTTTCGAGGGGAGTTTGAGAGTTTTGCCTTTGTATTTTCCGGCAATAATTTTTTTGGTAATGGTGGGGTTATTTTTCATAGAATGCCCGTATCGCTTTGAGAATGTTATCTTTGTATTCGCGTGTAAGTTTATCAATATGACGCTCTAAAATATCAAAACTTACCCCCTCTTCACTGGCAGGAAAACTTTCCTCTTCAATCACGACAGGGGGATAGCGTTCAGATTCAAATTTTTGATTCAGTGCGTGAAGTAATTGCGCTTTTGAAAACGGCTTAATCAAATCAGAGGA
>NZ_MIBU01000186.1:0-1206 GCF_001830725.1 Sulfuricurvum sp. RIFOXYD12_FULL_44_77 | reverse complement strand
CTTTTGGTTGCAAACCCCATAAGGGTAAAAGAGACGATAAAGAAGACGATAGAGAGCAAAAATATTTCGCGCGGTTTGTTGTATTTTTCACCGAATACCGCCGCAGGCCCCATAGCGAGTAGCCCCATAAACATGGCAGGAACATACACTTGCCACAGCTCTTTGGCCTCCCATTTGAACACACCCGCACTGTCTAAAAGTAAAATGGGGATAAGGACGAACGCGACGGTCATCAACCCTTTTTGCATTCCGTTGGTGATGATCATACTGAGTAGATTCGGATCTTTCAAAATGTCTGCCGTGGTAGTGGTAGAGTGATAAATATGACGGATACGCGGAGGGGTAGGGACTTTCGTAAAGAGGACGAGCATTGCCAAAATCGAGAGGATCGCAGTGATCCAAAACAGTGATGCAACACCCGCATACGCACTGATAACAGGACCCGCCGCCATCGCTAGGGCAAAGCTGATCGCGATTGTTCCCCCCATAAGTGCCATCGCTTTACCACGGGATTCTTCATGGACGAGATCGCTGATCATGGCGGGGATAACGGCACCGATGGCACCCGCTCCTTGTAAAAAACGTCCCGCCATCAGCGTATAGATATCGGTACTCACGGCACAGATGATCGAACCGATCAAGAAAATTACGAGCCCGACGAGGAGTGTCGGTTTGCGGCCTATACGATCGCTCATTACCCCAAACGGTACTTGGAAGATCGCTTGGGTGAGGGCATAACCGCCGACGATAACACCTACGAGAAAGGGAGTTGAACCTTCGAGATTTAAGGCATAAGCAGAGAGTACCGGAAGGACGAGAAAAAGACCGAAAAATCGGAGTGAAAGGATCGCGGAGAGCGGGAGAACTGTTTTAAACACGTTGTCACCTTAAATGAGCTAAAATTTTCGTCATTATAGTACATTCGCTTTTTAGGCGGATGGCCCTGAAAATATTGCTAAGACTAATCTAAGGAATGAAATGAAAGTTGTACTGGCCACTTCCAACAAAGGAAAAGTACGTGAGATTATTGAATTACTTCATGATCGGGAGGTTTTTCCGTATACCGAGCTGATAGAGGGGTTTGAGATTATCGAAGACGGTGATACCTTTAAAGAAAATGCGTTGATTAAAGCTCGTGCGGTTTATGCGGCATTGGATGATTCCGAGGCGATTGTGATTGCCGATGACAGCGGTATCAGTGTCGAT
>NZ_MIBU01000185.1:0-4838 GCF_001830725.1 Sulfuricurvum sp. RIFOXYD12_FULL_44_77 | reverse complement strand
GTGAATCCCAAAATAGTCGTAATATCTTCGATAAATCCCATATCAATCATCTGGTCGGCTTCATCCAAAACGACGGTTTGTATTTGAGCCGTATCAAAGGCCTCCATCTGAAGGAGTTTAAGGACGCGCCCCGGAGTTCCGACAATGATGTGTGCTCCGTGTTTGAGTGAATGGAGCTGTCCTCGCATAGGGACACCGCCGCAGAGGGTAAGGATCTTGATATTACCGATTTCAGAGGCGAGTGAGCGGAGTACTTTAGCTACTTGTTCCGCCAATTCACGAGTAGGGCAGAGGATAAGGGATTGGATACCGAATGATTTGGGATTAATCGGGTTCAAGATTCCCAACCCAAATGCCAATGTTTTTCCGCTACCCGTAGCGGCTTGTGCAATACAATCTTTTTTGTCTAAAATAATTGGAAGAGCAGTCGATTGGATAGAGGTCATGGTGGTAAATTCAAGACGTTTTAATGCCTCTTTTAGAGGTGGACGTAAGGGTAATGTATCGAATGAGGACATTGTGTCGCTTTGTATATAGATAAGGGATTATAGCATAGATGGAGGAAACCCCCTAGAAAAGGGGATTTGAGAGGAGTTGTTTATACGGCTTTGATCGTAACGCCGTATTTTTCTTCAGCCACATTACGTGCTTGAAGTGCATACGATGCAATCTCGTTAAAGTTGAGATATTTATAGACTTGATCTGCTTTTCCTGCCAATTTTTCAGGAACGATGCTCATGTACTCGGCTACGGTCGGGATACGTCCGAGTTTAGCACATACAGAAGCGAGTTCCGCAGAACCGAGATAGACTTGTGTCCCTTTACCTAAACGGTTATCGAAGTTACGAGTCGAGGTTGAGAATACGGTTGAACCCTCACGTGAACTCGCTTGGTTCCCCATACAGAGTGAACATCCCGGAACTTCGGTTGTAGCGGCAATCGCTTTATACACGTCGTAGTACCCCTCGTTGATGAGTTGTTGCTCATCCATACGGGTCGGTGGAACGATCCAGAATTTCTCAACCGCGATTTTACCTTCGCCGCGCATTACTTCACCTGCCGCACGGTAATGTCCGATGTTGGTCATACAGCTGCCTAAGAATACTTCGTTGATTTCAGTACCCGCAACTTCGCTGAGCAATTTAACATTATCCGGATCGTTCGGGCACGCTAAGATCGGCTCTTTAACGTCGTTAAGGTCGATTTCGATGATTGCTGCGTATTCCGCATCGGCATCTGGTTCCATCAACGTTGGAGCGGCTAACCACTCTTTCATTTTATCGGCACGGCGCTGTAATGTACGAGCATCTTCGTATCCGTCAGCCACCATCGCTTCGATCAACGTAACGTTTGATTTTAGGTACTCGATGACCGGCTCTTTGTTAAGGCGAACGGTACACGCTGCCGCTGAACGCTCAGCCGATGCATCGGAAAGTTCGAACGCTTGTTCTACTTTCATATTTGGAAGACCTTCGATCTCCAATACACGTCCGTTGAAGATGTTTTTCTTACCCTTTTTCTCAACGGTCAAAAGACCTTGTTTGATTGCGTAGTAAGGGATTGCGTTAACAAGGTCACGCAATGTGATACCCGGTTGCATCTCCCCTTTGAAGCGTACCAAAACCGATTCCGGCATCTCAAGCGGCATAGCACCCGTAACACCTGCGAACGCTACGAGACCTGAACCTGCAGGGAAACTCACACCGATCGGGAAACGGGTATGGCTATCACCACCTGTTCCGACGGTATCAGGAAGAACCATACGGTTCAACCATGAGTGGATAACACCGTCCGCCGGACGAAGAGCGACACCGCTGCGTGAGCTGATGAATGCCGGCAGGGTTGCGTGCAATTTCACGTCGGACGGTTTCGGGTATGCCGCTGTATGACAGAACGACTGAAGAACGAAATCTGCCGAGAACCCGAGAGCAGAGAGCTCTTTGATCTCATCACGGGTCATCGGTCCTGTGGTATCTTGGCTTCCTACGGTGCTTGTGATAGGCTCACAATACATTCCCGGGCGAACACCTTCCATACCACATGCTTTACCCACCATTTTTTGAGCAAGGGTATACCCTTTGCCCGTATCGGCAGGTTGGATAGGGGTTGCGAAAATCGTTGCCGGAGGCATACCGAGTGCCGTACGCGCTTTTGCCGTCAAACCGCGACCGATGATAAGAGGGATACGTCCACCGGCACGTACTTCGTCTTCGATCGTGTTCGGGCGAAGGCTGAAGTTAGCGATGACTGCACCGTTTTTAGTGATGGTTCCCGCTTTGGTATCGATATCGAGTACATCGCCTGTTTCCATTTGAGACACATCGGCTTCGATAGGGAGTGCACCTGAGTCTTCACACGTTGCGAAGAAGATCGGAGCGATGATGCTACCGATAACAACCCCACCCGTACGTTTGTTCGGGATACCCGGAATATCATCACCCATGTGCCATTGAACCGAGTTCGCCGCTGATTTACGGCTAGAACCTGTTCCGACAACGTCACCGACGTAAGCGATTTGCATCCCTTTTTGTTTCAATTCAGCGATTTTAGCGATACCTTCAGGCATTTTAGCCGAAAGCATGGTTGTTGCATGAAGTGGGATATCGGAACGGGTAAATGCCGCACTCGCAGGGGAGAGGTCATCGGTATTGGTTTCACCCGGGAATTTGAAAACAACAACACTGAATCGTTCCGCCAATGTTTTTTTACTGGTGAACCACTCTGCGTCTGCCCATGATTGGAGAACTTCGGCAGCATAGGTATTCGTTTTTGAAAGTTCAACGATATCATTGAATGCATCATAAACCAAAAGGGTATGTTTAAGCTCATGTGCCGCTTCTTTGGCAATAGCATTGTTGCTGAGGGCATCGATAAGAGGTTTAACATTGTAACCCCCTACCATTTTACCGAGGATTTTAATTGCCGCTTTTTTGTGATCATCACTGTTGATGTCGCTGTTGTCTGCCAAGAATGCTTTGACTTCTCCTTGGACGACTTGATGTAAAAATGCCGCTTTTACATGGGCACCATCATCAACACCCGGATTGACACGCTCTGCTAACATCTCAACCAATTCACCGTTTTTAGAGGTTTCTGCAGTGATAAGTTCAACAAGAGAGGTAACTTGCTCTTTAGTAAGTGGGAATGGGGGGATTCCCTGCGCTGCGCGTTCCGCTACGTGTGCTTTGTATTCGTCCATAAAAGCCATAGTGACTCCTGTGCATGTTAATTTTGAATGATTATATCAGAAGAAAAAATCAGATTTCTCAATGTGTTACCTATCTACTCATTTGTTTTGTCTAATCGGAATAAATATGTGTAATTACGTAACATTATCGGAAATCACCATAGATTATATTTTTTGTCAATAATAGTAGAGAGGAAAAAAAGTTACAGATTGGTGTTAAAAGAGGGGTTCTCCGATTAGGAGAATCAAAAAGGATCGTTAACGATTATGTCGCGATTCCCTTTGGAATTAGGAGAAGAGAGGATACCGTTGTTTTCCAGCTGTTCAATCAGACGGGCAGAACGGTTATACCCGATTTGAAGACGACGC
Organism: Sulfuricurvum sp. RIFOXYD12_FULL_44_77; assembly: GCF_001830725.1. Taxonomy (NCBI): domain Bacteria; kingdom Pseudomonadati; phylum Campylobacterota; class Epsilonproteobacteria; order Campylobacterales; family Sulfurimonadaceae; genus Sulfuricurvum; species Sulfuricurvum sp. RIFOXYD12_FULL_44_77. The sequence goes on along the minus strand of NZ_MIBU01000185.1, from coordinate 1,282 downwards.
TGCAGATAGCTGATAGAGGTTTTTTGCTCGGTAAGGATGATGTTCTTAGCCTCTTCATAAAGCTCATCGCTCTCTTCGTCATTTCCATTATTTCCATTGGATGTAACCGTCTCTTCTTTATCTCGTAAAAATTTGCGGTCGTATTCGGGTTCACGTTGAGCTTTAAGAAAATCGACTACTTTTTCAATCTCGACTTCAGTACTCCACGGAGCATGGAGTCGTACAAGACCGCTCATACCCGGAGGGGTAAAGAGCATATCACCGCGCCCGAGAAGCGATTCGGCACCCATGCCGTCAAGAATGATCTTACTGTCGATTTTTTGTCCCACTTTGTAGCTGATACGAGAGGGTAAATTGGCTTTGATAAGTCCCGTTACGACGTCGACACTCGGGCGCTGGGTTGCCACGATCAAGTGGATACCGCTGGCACGTGCCATCTGAGCAAGACGGGCGATGGAGTATTCGACATCTTTGCCGCTTGTCATCATCAGATCGGCTAATTCGTCAATAATGACAACGATATAAGGGAGCGGGTCTAGTTTTTCCGTTTTCGCTTTTTCATTGTAATTTTCAATGTTTTTAGTACGGGTTTCGCTCATCAGTTGATAACGGCGCTCCATCTCGTACACCATATTATTAAGGGCTGAAATCGCCTCTTTCGGTTTGGTAATAACCGGTGTAAGAAGATGGGGAATATCATTATAGATAGAAAACTCTAACATTTTCGGATCGATCATCAAGAGTTTGAGCTGATCGGGCGAGTTTTTGTATAAGAGGCTCAAAATCATAGAGTTGATACCGACACTCTTACCGCTTCCCGTCGTACCTGCGATGAGAAGATGAGGAAGTTTTTTCAAATCGGTAATAAACGGTTTTCCGACGATGTCTTTTCCCAATATAAGAGTGAGAGGAGAGGCCGCCTCTTGGAAAAGCTTGCTCTCCAGCATCTCACGCAGATAGATCGTTTCTACGCTTTTGTTGGGGATCTCAATCCCTACGACATCTTTGCCGGGGATCGGAGCCTGAATACGGATCGTTTGGGCTTTCAGTGCCATAGCGAGGTCATCTTGAAGCCCTAAAATTTTGGAGACTTTGATGTTGGCGGCGGGTTTGAACTCAAACGTCGATACGACAGGGCCGGCGTAGGTACGTACCACATCCCCTTCGATATTGAAATGTTTCAGTTTTTCGATCAAATCTCTTATTTTGTCATCGAGTTCCGCTTCATCCACCAAGGTTTGTTTTTTGGGAGGCATTTGAAAAAACTCAACCAACGGAAGTT
>NZ_MIBU01000184.1:0-1211 GCF_001830725.1 Sulfuricurvum sp. RIFOXYD12_FULL_44_77 | reverse complement strand
CTATCCTCCCGGATCGACAATCAAGACCGGTATGGGACTTATCTATGCTACTTCAGGAATGCTTGATGAACACAGCAGCGTAGATTGCAGCGGGTCTATGAAACTGGGCAATCGTGCATTTCGTTGTTGGAAAAATCATGGACATGGGTCAACGGACCTGTCAAAAGCGATTACACAAAGCTGTGATGACTATTTTTATAAAGGTTCGTTGCAAGTGGGAATCGAGCGGATGAGCAACGGCATGATGCGTATGGGATTGGGCAAAAAGAGCGGTGTTGATTTGCCGAATGAATTTATCGGTACCGTTCCGAGTCGGGCGTGGAAACGGGAAAAATTTAATAAACCTTGGTATCAGGGTGAAACCCTTAATACGTCGATTGGACAGGGCGATTTTCTCGTTACACCGATGCAGATTGCTCAGCAGACGGCTTTGATGGCAACAGGAGTTCTCCCAATACCGCATATTGCAAAAACGATCGGTAATAATCCTTATATGCCTAAGCCTTTGGATGTTTTAACGCCCCAAGAGAAACAAAAACTTCCTATTGTACAAAATGCGATGCGAGGTGTCTGTAATGACCCCGGCGGAACCGCAAAGGCTTTTATCCATACACGGTTTCCGATAGCAGGAAAGACCGGAACCGCACAAACAACGGGGATTGCACAAAACGTTAAAAAGCGGCAGAGTGAACACAGTATGGACTATTTCAGCCGTTCTCATGCGTGGTTTACCACGTATGGACCTGCCGATAATCCGCAGTTTATCGTAACGGTCATGGTGGAACACGGAGGACACGGGGGAGAGGCTACCGGAGGGATGATTTCATCCATCTATAATAAGCTGGATGATCTGGGGTATATTAAAAAAACTCCCCCGCAGGAGCAATAGTTACTCTTCGAGTGTACGAACAATCAGGCTTTTAGGGAGATTGAACCGCTCAATCAGTTCTACCTCTTTTTGACGCATCTCCCCCTTATCGATTTCGTGATCAAATCCTAGTAGATGGAGCATCCCGTGGATAAAGAGGAGGGCGATTTCGTTATTCTCGCTGTGACCTAATTCATGGGCAACACTCTGAACTTTGTCAACGCTAATAACGATACTCCCCAACGGAGCACCGGGAAAGGGATCGCTCGGAAAGCTGAGGACGTCGGTCGCCTTGTCGATGTCGCGAAATTCGCGGTTAATCTGCGCAATCTCGTCGTTATCG
>NZ_MIBU01000183.1:0-1698 GCF_001830725.1 Sulfuricurvum sp. RIFOXYD12_FULL_44_77 | reverse complement strand
AGTGTTATCAGCGATAACCAAAAAATGATTACCAGCCGCAATATGGGATTCGTTACCAGTGTTAATGTTTCAGAAGGTTCACGCGTACGCAAAGGAGACCTTCTTTATACTATCGATTCCAAAGAGATCGATTCAGCAAAAACCCAAGTGGAACTCGGAATCGCTCAAGCAGAACTTTCGCTTCAAATGTACCAAAACCAATACGCCAATCTCGAACTGAACTTAGAGCGAAACAAACGTTTGTTGGCGCAAGATATGGTGAGTAAATTCGAAGTGGAGAATCTAGAACTCTCTAAAAAGAACCTCCAAAATATGATCTTCATCGGAGAACGTCAAGTCAATCAGGCAAAAGCGCGTCTTAAAGAGGTTGATAACCAATACAACTATCTCCGTATCACTGCACCCAACAGCGGTGTCGTCGTCGCTAAAAATATCAAAGTCGGTGAGATGGCGATGCCGGGGATGCCGGCAATCGTATTGTCGGATTTAAATGCCCTTAAAATCGAAGTTGAAGTAGCTGAAAATAACCTCAAACTCGTTCCCGTCGGGAAAAAAGTAAAAATTTCTGTCCCCTCTGTCGGTTATATCGGAATCGGACGGGTCAGTGCCATTATCCCAAGCTCTAATCCGATGACCCATACCTTTAAAATCAAAGTATCGTTCAGCGCCAAACAAACCGTTTATCCCGGAATGTACGCAACTATCGAAATTAACTAGGAGCCATGATGCACGCCCCTCACTCCTATCAGCCCACCGATTCTGCCGGAAAGCTCGCCAAGGGCTTTTTGCGTAATCCCCTCACTCCGATTCTGGGAATTTTTCTCCTTGTCATCGGGTATATGGCTCTCATGCTTATGCCTCGCGAAGAGAATCCCCAAATGGTCGTCAGCGGTTCGACCGTTATTATTGCCCTCCCCGGTGCCACTGCCAGCGAAGTTCAAAACGTTATTGTCAAACCGCTTGAGCGAAAACTCAAAGAGGTAAAAGGGATCGAGCATATCCATGGGATGGCGATGGACAACGTTGCCGTCATCAATGCCGCATTTTTTATCGGGGAAGCCAAAGAGGATTCCAACCTAAAAATTTATGACAAAATCATGCAAAACATGAGCATCCTCCCAAAAGGTGCTATGCAGCCGATCATTAAACCTCTCGATATCGATATTGATATCCCGATCGTCTCCGTCGCGTTTTACTCCAACGATCCTAAAATGGACCCGACGAAACTTTACGATCACGTCAAAGAGATTCAGCACCATATCAACGGCCTCCCTAACGTTGCCGTTACCGACATTAAGGGAGCTAAAAAACACCAGTACAACGTATTGGTCGATATGAATCGTCTGAGCGGTTACAACCTCTCTCTCGGACAAATCGTTCAGGCTACCCAATCTTTGGCCTACAACGTCCCTGAGATCAAAGGGAAAACCCAAGATAATAAAATCGTTATGATCGGTGTCCGCAACGCGATAGAGAGTGTCGAAGACGTAGGCAACATTATCGTCGCCCAATACGGCGGCTCCGCTATCTACCTTCGCGACGTTGCCACGATAGACGCGGGCAGCGATATCCAAAACTTTAAATCAGCACTCGTCACGGTAAAAAATGAAGAGGGCAAATTTTCACCCCTCAAAGATCAAATCACCCTCACTGTCTCCAAACTCCAAGGGACGAATGCTGTTATCATCGCAGAAGCCG
>NZ_MIBU01000182.1:0-1227 GCF_001830725.1 Sulfuricurvum sp. RIFOXYD12_FULL_44_77 | reverse complement strand
CGATTTTGGAAGCGTTGATTAATGTCTTGACGGTGAATGAAACCTACTTTTTCAGAGAATCGCGTCAAATCTATTTTCTAGTCGATAAAGTAGTACGTGGAAGTGATAAGGTGCGTATTCTATGCGCTCCCGGTTCGACCGGAGAAGAGCCTTATTCGATTGCAATGGCACTGCTGGAGGGGGGAGTTCCAGCCCAAAGAATTGAAATTATTTCCTTGGATATCAACAGTGATGTCATATCATTGGCGAGGGAAGGGCACTATAGTACGAGATCACTTCATAAAACAGCGTTGTCATTGCAGGAAAAATATTTTATCAAAGAAGAAAATACATTTACCATTTCGGATGAGATCAAACGTCTCGTGACATTTTATACCCTCAATATTTTTGATGACCACCTTTTTGAATTGGGAAAATTCGATACCATTTTTTCACGTAATATGCTTATCTATTTTGATGAATCAACGGTTATGCGAGCTGTTGAGCGGCTTGGTCGACTTGCACGCACTAAGGAATCCTACTTTTTTTTCGGGCATGCCGATTTTGTGAAGACCCCCCCGACGTTACTGGAACATTATGAAGAGGGGATCAAGTTTTATACGATCCGTTAAAGCCCTTCGTTAAGGACGTACCACAGTCGTTCAACCTCTTTGTCATCTAAAAAGAGGGTGGAGGCATTGGTATAGAGCCACTCCAACCCTTTGGGATTGATGGAGAGGGTATGGGAGCAGTTTGTGTGTGCGGGTAAAAAAGCCCGAATCAGGGAAATATCCTCTTCAATCGGAAGGTCACAGAAAAAGCAGTTGAGTTCACGGTGCAACCGCCCCTCATGATCGAGTAGCCTGACATACGATTCGATGGCGACCCGTTTGGGATTTTGATCGCTCCAGCGAGCCGATGCATCATTTAAAAGGGCGAAATAAAACTCTCCGATCGATTCGGAATCTTTGAGATGGGGGTGAAAGAGGGTGATAAACTGCTGCCACAATCGGAGCCGCTCATACTGGCTCATCCACGGAAATCCGAGATGGATAACATCCTTCATTCGGGGGATGGAAGATTTGAGGGAGTGTTCGGGTTCGTAATCAATTTTGAATCCCATATTGATAGGGCTATGGCGTGCTCCGTAGAAGCGGTAAAGGGTCTGTAAGCTTTCCTCGGCTATTATGGTGACGATCATATCTTCTTCGCGTACACGAGTGAGTTTGATGATGAAGCCCTGCATTT
>NZ_MIBU01000181.1:0-4942 GCF_001830725.1 Sulfuricurvum sp. RIFOXYD12_FULL_44_77 | reverse complement strand
CGTGAGCCATAACCCTTTAGGAGTCTGTCCGAATGATTCTGAGATAGAGCGGTTAAGTTTTTCGATCTGAGCCACCCGATCTTGGGAGGGGATGACACTTAAAATCGGCTCATAATATCCTGCACTAAAAAATTCGATACTCCCTGATTGGGAGAGTTTTTGGATCTGGTGATACAGCACAGGATCACGCAGCTGTATCTGCTCCATCAGCCATCCGCTGCAATGGAGACTGAAACGAAACGACGGATAACGGCTCATCACCTCGAAAAAAGGTTTGTAGCATACCTCTATCGCATGCTCAATGACCCAATCGAAATTATCCACCGGTTGATGCATATGTATCCCGAATAAAAGTGCTGTTTTAGACATCTGTTTTCCTTTATACAAACCAGTTTGCGGCGTAATGTTCATCCAAATCGATACAAAGCGCTCCGTTTCCTGGGAGCGTTTGAACTATTTTAGATCCGTTCACAAGCTCGAAACGGAGATGAAACAATCGCATTGCTCCAAAATGGAGTCGTGAAAGTGCTATTTCAAGCCTCTCATCGATCGCTATGAGATCATTTTCAGCCGAGGTAACCCTCTCTAAGTCAAATTCATACTGCTCAGAGCTCTCTTCCACAATAACCAGCAGTTTTAAATTATGACGATCAATTTTCGAAATATCTCCCTCAAATGCCACGTAGATCGCTTTTTTATCGTGACCGTAGTAGAAGATATCAATAGGCCCTCGTACTCGGTCCATTGTGGAATAGAGTTTTCGCTCATCCATGCTCCCGCATCCAAGCCACTCAAAAAAAGAGTTGTACTTACCATCAATAATCGGGGTAAGGGGGGACTGCGGCTTAATCCAAAAAGGGGCACTATCCGCCATTGCCACGATCGGTTGATAGAGATTTGCAGGGGGTGCAATCCCCATAAGCTCATATATAGCAATCAAATGGTTTCGAAAAAGGAGATCAAATTCCTCAGCGAAATCACTAACATGATCATCACCGTACCACCAAAACCAATCACTGCACTCCGATGCTAAAAAATGCTCCTCAATTTTGCGTACCGTCTCGTCTGAGACAACACCTCTAAAATTTTCTGTATCCCGACGGGTCTGGAAAATCAGTTCCCACGCCCTATTTTTTTGGGGGTGCCCCGACCATGTGTCAAAGGTGCCGTGAATCCAGCTTCCGGGATGGAGCGTTTCTAACTCGATAGGATTTTTACCTTTTGCCATCTCATCCATAGTAGTACTTTTACACCACTCCGTTGCCTCTAAACGTGAATAGAGTGCGTTAAAGAAATCAAATCCGTTGTTCTCATAAAACTCCCACGCATTCTCTCCGTCAACAATCACAAAAACGGAAGGGTTGCTTTGTTCGTTATAAATGGACCCGAGGGAATGGATAAAATGGTTCACGGCATCTTCTGCACCTTTAAACCGATAAGTAAAACCGATCAAATCACTCAACCCATGGTCTCTGAACCCCATAGTGACACCGTCAAAACGGTAGGTCTTATAAAGATTTTTTCGACTTTCATCCCCAAGTGAATGAAATAGTATCGCTTCATCCGTGGCGATCCACTCCACCCCGTATTCACGGTAGAGGGCAACACTTTTCGTATCTACCGCACCCTCAGCAGGCCAAAATCCGGTCGGCTTTTTTTTGAAATGTTTTTTATACAATGCAATAGAGCGTTCGATATGCTTGCGAGCATCTTCAAGCAATGAAATGGAGCGTTGGGGAAGTACGGTGTGCGAATTGGCTAAAGAGGCATTTTCCATATCGATCAAAAGTGGCAAAATCGGGTGATAATAGGGGGTAGTTGATACCGAGATTCGACCCTCTTGCTGCAATAAAGCATAAAAAGGGATAATCGTATGAATAAAACTGCAAAGCGCATCAAGAAGACGTTCTTTATCGTGTTGAGAAAATCCTTCTCCGCGCTGCAGTAACTCTTTGACCACTCTGTTTTCACTACGAAGATAATTTCCGCACCATGCCAATAAAAATAGAACCTCTAAATCAATCAGTTCATCGTCGCTGTACTCGCTTTGAGGATACAAATGTTCATAGCGTCTCAACGGTCGTACCATCGTCTCAAATTGGGTCGATTTGCAAATTTTAATCAGCCATTGGCGCGATGATGTATCGAGTGCAGAGGGGTGTTTATCCCACAAGGATAAAAAATAATCGTATTTCAGAGGATCCGTATAAAGTTCCAACTGTTCCATAAGGGTTGCCGTAAGGTTGAAGGTCGCTTTAATATGGGTATATCGGCTAACCAACCATGGCATTTCGTAGTAATCTTTTATGGCATGCAAAAAGACCCACGGCATCGTCATAATCCCATCACTCCCCCGATAATCAGGCTGATGCATGTGCCAGAAAAACGAAAGTGTTAAAGGGGATTTATCCATTAAGAGGCCATCCATTCCTCAATTTTAGCGGTGTATAACTGATGAATTTCTTCACCGTCATTGTCATTTTTAGCTTGTATATAGAGATTGAGGTGATCATTATAGTGATCCGGAATCATCAAAATCCAATCATGTTTGTCAAGCCAAATTTTAACACCGTCAAGGGTTGAAGATACTTTATCTTTGGCATCCTCCAAAAACATCCGCATCATTTTCCCTTTGTGAGACTGCTTACAAGGAACCTGAAAAGAGTGATAATAAAAGCGTGGCATAGTTTCCAAGATTTCCGAAAGCTTCACGTGGTGATTAACGATCATCTCTAATATTTTGAGTGTCGCATACATCGAATCGCGATGGGTAGAAAATTCGGTAAATGCATAATTCCCCTCCCCCGTGGTGACGAGATCATAACTTTTCATCTTTTCTGATTTGAAATTCAAATACTGTCCGTATTCAATCTCAAGATGCTCAAAGGTGACCAAATCAGCAGCCCAAGTCGGTAAAAATACCCGTTTTTTAACACCCAAACTTTTTGCTTCCATGTTCAACAGTGTCAATACGGCATAGAGTGCCGACTGCTTGCTTAAAAGCGTCCCTTTATCACTCATCATCTCCAGCCGCTGACCATGAGGATAAATCATAAATCCCGCATCGAGATTCAAGGCTTTGATAACCGCACTCATATCATCATTCGTCGATTTGGTGAGCGTATTGATATTTTCCAAACGACGCTCATCCGAATGGGCATTAAACATAATATGATCAACCCCCAAATCGTTGAGGATCGTAGGAAATACTTCCGATGCCATACCATGCATCATATCGACAACAACACGACAGTCAAGGCACTTGAACATATGGGACGTTAAGAGTTCCTCCATCCCTTTTTGGTACTCTTTATACTCTTTTTGGTGATCTGAATTGTAAATTTGTCCGATTCGTGAATAATCGACACGGCGATAGGTCTCTTTAAAAAATGCTTTTTCAACTTTCTTGGCCACCTCGGTATTGATACGTAAGGCTTCCTCATTGTAAAACGTAATAACGATACTGGTAGGATCATCGAGCTTTTGATTGAAATGGACACCGGCACTGTATTCTTCATGAAAAGAGAGACTGCAGCGCATAACGGCTGACGTTACGGCATTGTAATCCAATACATTCATCCCGGATGAAAGAAGTCCCCCTAAAAAAGCACGTTTGAGCATCCGAGCACTTTTACTGTTATCACGCGATACCAGAATCGTTGAACCTACCGGAAGCTGTGCTCCGAAGGATTCGGCAAGTTTGGTAGCCATTTCACAAGAAATTTCGACATTTGCCTTGCCGATAACCATTCCGTTTTCAAAAATCGAATTTTTATATTTACTTCCTAGAATAACGCTTCGACTCACGATAGAGGCATCTTCGATCACTTTATCCGGCCAGATGGTGACATCTTTTTCAACCGTTACCAACTCACCGATTTCACACCCCTCGGCTAGAATCAATCCTGATTTTGCGGTGACATTTTTTCCGATATGATTATTGTTACAAATGACACATCCATCCAGTTTGGTGTTGCGTCCGATCACAACATCATCCCAGATAACCGTATTGCAGATTTTAGAGGATCCACCGATAGTGACATTATCTCCGATAACGACATTATTGAGTTTCGTCCCTTTTTTGACCGTTACATTTTTTCCGATTACGACAATCCCGATCACTTCGACACTATCATCGAGAGTATTGTCTTCTTCGCAGATCAATACTCCGTCGACATATTTAACCGCTTCTCCACCCAGATTCAGTTTTATTTTTCCGCTGAGAAGATCCTCATAGACATCACGGTAGCTCTCAGGATTTCCGACGTCACGCCAGTACCCTTGCGCATAACCGGCCATCAAATCTATCCCTTTGCGCATAAGGAGGGGGAAAAGGTCTTTGGCAAAATCAAAATTTTCATTGTTAGGTATGTAATCAAGAATTTCAGGTTCTATAATATATATGCCGGTATTGATAGTATCGCTAAATACCTCTCCCCAACTCGGTTTTTCAAGAAATTTTTCAATTTTTCCCTCTTTATTGGCTATAACTACTCCAAATTCAAGCGGGTTATCAACGGATGTAAGAGTAATGGTAAGTTTCGATTTTTTAGAGGCGTGATAATCGAATATTTTTTGAAAATCAAAATCGGTGACCAAATCGCCGCTGATAATAATAAAATTTTCATTTCCGATTTGCTCTTGTGCTTTTTTGACGGCACCCGCAGTGCCGTAATCGTCATCCGGAAGAACATAAGTGATATTAATCCCCCACTTCTTTCCGTCTTTAAAATAATCTTTGATAACATCGGGTTTAAAATAGAGGAGAACAATGAACTCGGTAATCCCTAGCGCTTTAAGGCTCATTATGGTGTGTTCCATCATTGGACGGTTCATTATAGGCAACATAGGTTTAGGGATAGAATTGGTCAACGGTTGTATCCGTGTTCCAAAGCCTCCAGCCATCACAACAGCTTTCATCGGACTCCTTAGTAGAAAAAGG
>NZ_MIBU01000180.1:0-6551 GCF_001830725.1 Sulfuricurvum sp. RIFOXYD12_FULL_44_77 | reverse complement strand
GCGATCATCATCATCGCCCCCTCGGTGCGGAGCATTTTAGTAATGTAGCGGGTATCAATATCGCAGATTCCGATAATCCCGTGTTTTTCCAAAAAGGTGTGCAATGCTTCTTCAGCACGGAATGAAGAGTAGTTGCTTTGGTATTGACGAACAATGATCCCTTTACAGTGAGCTTTTGTGCTCTCCATATCTTCTTCATTCACTCCGACATTACCGATCTCCGGCATTGTAAATGTAACAAACTGTCCTGCATAGGATGGATCGGTGATAATCTCCTGATAGCCGCTCATAGAGGTATTGAAAACAATTTCACCCACCGCTGTCGTATCGGCACCAAAACTTTTAGCACTCAAATACGTGCCGTTTTCAAGATATATCCAAGCGTCACGTAACATTATGCCATCCCCCTTCGAACCAACTCGTCTTTATAAAGTTTTTCATACATAATCTCATATTCATCGGTACCCGGAATCAAATTACGTTTATAACTTTTCAATTTTTGGTATACGGCAGATTCAATTTCGCTTGAATCGGCGATAGAGCCGGTAATCGCATCATAAATGATGTTTTTAACACGGTTTTCACTCACATCGTAATTGATTAAATCTTCTTCATACAATACATCAAGAATCTGGTGCGCGATGTCCGAATAGCGATCTTCATACGACAAAACAACGCCATATTCCGGTGCCAATTTCTTTTTGATCATGAAAAAGAGTTGTCGCTCATCGGCGAGATAAAAATCGATCTGCTCTTCATTCGCATTGACGATCTCTTTGACTTTCTCTTCAAGCGCAATCTCTTTTTTAATATTGGCGCTCAAGATGCCCTCAGCCTCTTTGGCGGTACTCTCAAGCCCTTTGGTCATAGTGACCAATCCGCTGCGGCTAAGATCGACGGCGATTCGTGTCGCGATATGGGGTACGTGTGTCAGTGAAACCTTCATTGCCAGCCCTGAGTGAAATTTTCTGCATTTTAGCCTAAAATACCTCTCAAATCGCTTAGAGGAAACGGAGAGTTATTTAGGCGGTTCCGGAATTTTTCGTAATTGATCGGTAATTTCCGACCCTTTTTTCGGATCCATCTTTGCCAATATCTGCCCAACCACTTTCGAGTTGAGGGTACTCATGATATCTGCGGCATCAGAGGAAGGCATTTGGGAGAGGATTTGTGCCGATGCGGAGGGCTTCATTTTCGAAAATGTTTGGGATACTTTATCCGATTTGAGCTGTTTGATTTGATCTAATATTTTTTTGTTTTCTTCCAATATTTTTTTAACCGATGCTTCTTTGGCTCTAATCTCATTCAATTTTTGATCGACTTTGGTGTCTTTTCCCTTCACCAATGCTTCTTTTTTCCGTAAAAGATCTTCCGTTGCCCTCTTGAGCGAATCAAGGGATTGTTTTTGCTCGTCAATCCTCTCCAGTTCCAGCAGCAACTCATTTTTTCGATCTTCAAAAATTTTAGTACACTCATACGATTTTGAAGCGGGTGCACCGTACAATCCGCTGATCAGAACCAAACTCCAAATAATTTTCATAATGTCTCTCTTTTATAGGTCATCGTACCGATCTCATCGAGCATTTTAGCCTCTTGCCCTTTAAGGTGCTTGAGTCGAGCGTTCATCTCTTGCACTTCCAAGTATTTGAATTTCTCGAAATCCATCATCGCTGCTTTAAAACGCTCCCTCATTTGATGCTGTTTTTGCTGTGCTAGGTGGACTCGATTTTTACACTCGTCAATGGTGAGATGTTGTGCGTGTATCATAGCGGTTGCCTGAGTAAATTCACCCACACTCCCTTGCGTCGGCAGTGTCATATGGGAGAGCTCTTCGTACGAGCGGCTCAGTTTCTCTGAAGCGGAAGTGAGTTCATTGTTGGCACCTATGAGGGCGCGTTCGGCAGTGTCCAAACCCTTTTTTTTGAGTTTGACTAAAGGCTCGTAACGCGATTTACTCATAAGCGCCCCTTGACGTAGATTATAATGTGATCGTGTCGTTTCGATCCGGTGATGTAGAAATCATACCGATTTTAGTCTGTGTCAACTCTTCAATTGCACGGAGATACTCTTGAGCCGTAGCGGGAAGATCTTCAAAACGGCGGACTCCCTCGGTTTTGTCCCATCCGGCAAACGTTTTGTAGACCGGCTTCACATTATCCAAATCAAGCGGCAGATAATCGATCACTTCACCGTTCACTTCATACGCGACACATACTTGGATTTCATCGAAACCGTCCAAAACGTCGAGTTTCATGATAGAGAGATCATCACATCCGTTCAAACGGCTGGCGTAGCGGCACGCTACCGCGTCAAACCAGCCGCAACGGCGCGGACGACCCGTAGTGGTTCCAAACTCATGCCCTTGCTTACGCAAACGCTCACCGATCTCACCGTGATCTTCACTCGGGAAAGGGCCGTTTCCGACACGGGTACAGTAGGCTTTGACGATCCCCGTCACTTTACCGATATCTTTAGGATTAACGCCTAATCCCGTACACGCACCCGCTGAAATAGTCGATGAGCTGGTAACGTACGGATAGGTACCATGGTCGATATCGAGCATCGTCCCCTGTGCCCCTTCGAGGAGGATTTTTTTATCCTCATCCATGAGTTTCCATGCCATCTGCGTCGTATTGGCCAAGAACGGTATCAACGCTTCTGCAAAGGTTGTCAACTCTGCGGTTAATTCTTCTTTGGTCGGCAATGAGATCTCTAACGCTTGGAAAATCGCTTTGTTTTGCTCGAAATATTCCATGACGCGATTCGTTAATGCGCTCACGTCACGGAGCTCACCCAAACGAAATCCGGCGCGGGCGATTTTTTCGCTGTACGCAGGCCCGATACCGCGACCCGTCGTACCGATCGCTTTTTCACCGCGAAGCTTCTCTTTGGCTTGATCGATAAGGGTATGGAATGTTAAAATCATGTGTGCCGATTCGGAGACAAACAATCGTCCCAAAAGGTTATCAAACTGTTTCATCTCTTTGATGAGTGCTTCAGGAGAGACAACGACACCGTTACCGATGATATTGATCGCTTTCGGATTCAAAATACCTGAGGGAATCAAATGAAGAGCGTGGGTTTTTCCATCAACAACAATCGTATGACCTGCATTGTGTCCCCCTTGATAACGGGCAACAACATCGTATTTTTGCGCTAGCAAATCAACGATTTTTCCTTTTCCTTCGTCACCCCACTGGATACCGACAATCAAATCTGCTTTCATAAATAATCCTACTTTAGTTATTGTGTAATGCGTCGATCAACGCATCGGTGTAAATGGCGAATCCGACTGAAACGGTTTCATCGTTTTTATAGCGCCCGCCCATGGCATAGACTTCATTCCCCTCGATTACGCGGAAAAAAAGCTCATCATAATAGAGCATTTTAGCGTAATAAAGGGGAGCTATGACCACATTAGGGTATTCGAGAGCTTCGCAAAGCTCTTTAATTTTGATCAACTCAGATCGAATCGATTCGGGGACGATCACGGCCACTTCATCAATCTCATGAGAGTGCTGCATGTAAACTAATCGTGTTACCCAATCAATTTTCAAAGACAAAAACTTCTCAATATTGACATGACGAAAATCATCCAAACTCAGCCCAAGCATCTCGGAGAGGATACGGGGAATGTTGATATTTGATATTTGCAATAACGGCGCAATCTTCAACACATCTAAAATTCGGGTCGCTTGAGTGAGCGCGGATGAGAGATTAGGCTCATCGATGATTTCTACCCCGATTTGATACTGCTCATGGGCAGGATAGCGATAAACAGGCTGAATGTAGAACCATTTTTTGTGTTCCGTGTTGCCGCCGAGACGTTTGTTCACAATCCGCACCACATCAATCGTCGAATCGGCGCGGAGGCTGATCGGATGATTTTCGCTGTCGTTCACACGGATAAGCTCACGCTGGTCACAGACGCTCATATGCTGATGATACGAAAAAAGCGGAGTGAGTATCTCTTCAAATCCGGCATCGCTCAGCAATGTGCTCGCTTTGGTTTCGATTTCGCGCTTCGTCTTCGCCGCTCCGGCAAAGTAAAGCTTTGAACCCTCAGGGATTTCGTGTTCAAATACCATAATACTACAATCCAAAATAGACGGTGTTAAACACGCGGTTTGCGGTTCCGTCATACGCGCGGCGTCCCATTTTATCGAGAGCCAATTCAACCGCATTGGCTGCCCAACACGCTTCATACGGAGCGATAAGACCCATATGATTAATACGGAAAATCGAATCTTTGATATGGTCTTGTCCGCCGGCGACGTTTATATCGAACTCTTTGAGAGTTGAGCGGATTTTTTTCGCTTCGACGTCCCCTACCGTCGTCATCGAATCGGCCGGATTGATCGGATAGATACTCAAACCGATTGCTTTCATCGCTTCGCGGGTTGCTTGCGCACGGCGCGCCGTATCAGCGTAGAGTTTGTCCAAACCGCCTTCGGCTTTGATACGGTTTAGAACTGCTTCCAAACCGATCGTAATCGTCGTTGCCGCCGTCCATGCCGTCGTATTTTTGCGCTGATTTTTGATCTCAGTGGCAAGGTTGAAATAATACCCTTTTCCGCTTCCGATTTTTTCAATCGCTGCATTAGAGAGACCCATAATCGCAAGCCCCGGAGGGAGCATTAATGCTTTTTGGCTTCCAGAAATCAGGCAGTCGATATTGCTCACGTCAATTTTCTCAACGCCCACCGCCGTGATACCGTCGGCAATCACCATAATGGCTGGGTTATGTGCTTTAACCGCTCTCGCAATCGCTTCGACACTGTGACGTAATCCACCCGCACTTTCGCAGATTTGAATCGCAATCGCATCGATATCAGAGTTTGCGTTCAATGCCGCTTGTACTTCCTCGACCGTAGCAGGAGTATCCCATTCGTGTTTGATCTCGACATTAGCAATCCCGTGAGCTTGCGCAATCTTGCCGAAACGCTCACCGAATTTTCCCGAATTGATCGAGAGGAGTTTAGAATGGGCGAGATTGATCACTGCCCCCTCCATAGCTCCCGTACCCGATGAAGCAAGCATCAGTACCTCATCCATCCCAAGGAGTTCAAATAACAGTGTGCGGGTTCGCTCAAAAATCGCTTCGAATTCAGGTGTACGGTGGTGTAGCGTCTCACCAGCCATAGCGATACGTACCGACTCAGGTACCGGGGTTGGTCCGGGGGTAAAAAGTAACATTCAAAAATTCCTTGAGGGAAAGTGTCATAAATCCGCGCATTTTACCCTAGTTGAGGTTAGGGGAGGTTTAAGGGGGGAGGCTATGGTACAATTGCACCAAAAAAAGAGCTCAATTATGACCTTATTTGACGCATTAATTCTCGGCGCATTGGAAGGGGTAACTGAATTCCTCCCGATCTCTTCAACAGGCCATCTTATCCTCGCTTCACAATTGTTAGGATTGGAGCAAACCAACGCTCACAAAGCGTTCGAAGTCTCTATCCAACTCGGAAGTATTCTCGCCGTCTTGTTCCTCTATGCCAAACGGCTGATGCAGGACAAAATGTTGTGGCTCAAAATCGGTGTCGCTTTTTTACCGGCAGGTGTTTTGGGATTTTTGTTTTATAAACAGATCAAAGCCCTTTTTGGCGTTGAAACAGTGAGTATTATGCTGATTGCAGGGGGGATCGTCTTTCTTATATTCGAGTATCTTCGACGTGACAAGCCCATCGATGCAGGAAAAGATATCTCTGAACTGAGTTTCAAAGAAGCCTTTACCATCGGCGTCTTTCAAAGTCTCTCTATGATCCCTGGAACCAGCCGCTCAGGTGCGACCCTGATCGGCGGATTGATTATGGGGCTTAGCCGTAAAAGTGCAGCGGAGTTTTCGTTTCTCCTCGCGATTCCGACGATGATTATCGCTACTGCGTATGATCTCATCAAACATCGTAACGAAATGGTGGTGGATGATTATTTCATGCTCTCAATCGCATTTGTAACGGCATTTGTATTTGCCCTCGCTACGGTCAAACTTTTCGTCGCTTTCGTCAGTCGTCACACTTTTACCCCGTTTGCGATCTACCGAATCGCTGTCGGGATCATTTTCTTTTATTTTGTAGCGATGCTTCCGGCGTGAGAACGTAAAAACTTAATCTGATCAATCAAAATTTTCGCCAATTCCAATGCTTTGGAACGGTGAGATAGCCCTTCTTTCACATCATTCGGTAATTCTCCAAGTGTTTGATCGTATCCGCTCGGGATAAAGATCGGATCGTATCCAAAACCGTTCTCGCCCCGTAACTGCGTAATCACATCTCCGTGCATCCACCCGTGAACACAATTCTCCCCTTCACGCGACACAATCGCAATCGCCGCCGTATAGTGCGCGGGAGATGTTTCCAGAGCTTTTTCTTTTAATGACTCTACAAGTTTTAAGAGATTATCTCGATCACTCGCACCCTCTCCGCCGTAACGGGCACTGTAAATCCCCGGGGCACCCTCCAATGCATCGACACTGATACCGCTGTCATCGGCAATCACAATCGCCTCGGAATCATCCAATGCCGCATAAACCGCACGAGCTTTAATCAACGCAT
>NZ_MIBU01000179.1:0-9407 GCF_001830725.1 Sulfuricurvum sp. RIFOXYD12_FULL_44_77 | reverse complement strand
TGACTTATGGTTTGCCATGGCATTTATCCTTGTCGAATTTTTTTTAGGGTAGAATACTACCTTAAAGAGAATTAAATTTAAGTTAAAATTTATAGAATCTGAAATAAAAAAGAAAAACTAATTTCTAAAAGGAAGAAAATTTTATGAAACTTTTTGGAACGGATGGAGTACGCGGAGAAGCGGGCTCATTTTTGACGGCAGAATTGGCGATGCGGGTAGCGATGGCGGCAGGTATTTATTTTAGTGCCCACTCCCGAACGAAAAAGATTTTAGTCGGAAAAGATACGCGGCGCAGCGGCTATATGATCGAAAATGCAATTGTCACCGGACTCACCGCAGTGGGATACGATGTTGTACAAATCGGTCCGATGCCGACCCCTGCCATTGCATTCTTGACGGAAAATATGCGTTGTGACGCGGGGATTATGATCTCTGCAAGCCATAATCCGTATGAAGATAACGGAATCAAATTTTTTGATGCCCACGGAAACAAACTCTCCGAAGATATCGAAGCGCAAATCGAAGCGATAGCCCATAATAAAGCCCGTCTTGAAGAGGGGCAGGTGACAGGGAAAAAGATCGGTAGTGCCAAGCGTATCGATGACGTGATCGGTCGTTATATCGTTCAGCTCAAAAATTCATTCTGCCGCGATTTAACCCTTCAAGGGCTTCGTATCGTTTTAGATACCGCCAACGGTGCGGGGTATAAGGTAGGGCCGACCGTACTCGAAGAACTGGGCGCCGAAGTGATCGTACTGCACGACAAACCGAACGGATTTAACATCAATGAGGGGTGCGGAGCGCTTCATACCAAAGATCTGCGTGAAGCGGTGAAACAGTATCGCGCCGATATCGGGCTTGCTCTCGATGGGGATGCCGACCGCCTTATCGTTGTCGATGAAAACGGTGACGAAGTGGACGGTGATCAGATTCTAGGGGCTTTGGGGCTCTTTTTGCACCAAAGCGGACAGCTCAAAGGGGGCGGAATCGTCGCTACCGTTATGAGCAATCAAGCACTCGAGGATTCGATGAGCGAGAACGGGTTAAAACTTTTCCGCTCCAACGTCGGCGATAAGTACGTATTGGAAGTGATGCGTGAAAACGGTATTAACTTCGGCGGAGAGCAAAGCGGTCATATTATCATGCACGATTACGCCAAAACCGGTGATGGATTGGTGAGCGCCCTTCAAATCTTGGCACTCCTTCTTACCACGGGAGAGAAAGCGAGCAAAGTGCTCCGTCCCTTTAGCCTCTATCCTCAAAAACTGGTCAATATCAAAGTCAAAATAAAAAAACCGCTCGATCAAATCGACGGTCTCTCGACTGAACTCGAAGCGGTGGAAGCCCAGCATATGCGTCATCTGATCCGATATTCGGGTACAGAGAATAAACTTCGTATTCTACTAGAGGGGAAAGATGCCAAAGTGATGGAGAGAGAAATGGAAAAATTGGTCAGCTTTTTCGAGAAAGCGTTGAATGCTTAAATCTTCTATTCTTCTCATTTTAGCGGCGTTGGGTGTTTTCATCGTCGATCAAAATATCAAATGGATTTTTGTCGAGGGATTTCGGTATTACACCGAGTGTATCGATCTTATCCTCGTCTACAATCGCGGGGTTGCCTTTTCCATGTTTGCCTTTTTGGAAGAGGGACTTAAATGGATACAGATCGCCCTTTTAGTAGGAGTGATCGGGTATACTCTTTGGCTTAAAAAGAACTGTTATATCCTTCCGGTCGGTATCATGGTAGGCGCGGGCTTTTCTAATGTATATGATCGCTTTATCCACGGTGGGGTAGTTGACTATGTTTATTGGCATTGCGGATTTAACTTCGCCGTCTTTAATCTTGCTGATGTTATGATCGATGTCGCCGTAATATGGTTATTGATTTTAAACTTTCGTCCGCAGTCGTGTAAGAGTTAAGTGTCTTTTAACTTCCACGCGGCTATAATTTCGCTCTTGCATTAATTGTGATGGTCTTATAGCTCAGTTGGTAGAGCACTACCTCGACAAGGTAGTGGTCACAGGTTCGAGTCCTGTTGGGACCACCATTTCTCCTTAATTTTCCTCAAAATTTATTTATTTAATCGTAAACCAATCAACAATCCCGTATAATCCGCGATATTTTCTCAACGAGGGACACCCTTATGGATATTATTGCACTTAAGCATGATGATCAAATAATCGATTTACAAACGGCAGAAGCACTTGGAATTACGGGTGAAGGGATCGTTTACGATAACTCTCCCGATTCTCTCGAAGTTCTTCGCCACTCTTGTGCGCATTTGATGGCTGAAGCGATCAAAGCGCTCTATACCGATGCTAAATTTTTCGTCGGTCCGACGGTTAAAGAGGGCTTCTATTACGATTTTAAAGTCAATGAGACATTAAATGAAGAAGATCTTAAAACGATCGAGAAAAAGATGCTCGATATTGCCAAAGGCAAAGAGAAGATCACACGATACGAAATCACGAAAGAGGAAGCTCGCGCTAAATTTGCAAACGATCATTTGAAACAAGCGGTTATGGATCGTATTCCATCGGAAACCGTGACGATCTATAAACAAGGCGAGTTTGAAGATCTTTGCCGAGGGCCTCATTTACCGAGTGTCGGTTTGATCCGTTATTTCAAATTGACCAAAATTTCCGGTGCGTATCTCGGGGGTGACAGTAAAAACGAAATGTTGACCCGTATTTACGGTATCGCATTTGCCGATAAAGAATCCCTCAAAGCGTATCTCGATCAAATGGCGGAAGCGGAAAAACGTGACCACCGCAAAATCGGTGCCGAGATGAAACTCTTTACGTTCCGTGAAGAGGTCGGAGCGGGATTCCCGATCTGGCTCCCTGCCGGGGCACGTATGCGCTCACGTTTGGAGCAATTGCTTTTCAAAGCACACCGCAAACGGGGATATGAGCCGGTACGCGGCCCTGAAATGCTCCGTTCTGATTTGTGGAAAGTGTCGGGACATTATCAAAACTACGGTGAAAATATGTATTTCACCCATATTGATGAACTCGAATTCGGCGTTAAACCGATGAACTGTGTCGGTCACATCAAAGTGTACGAGCATGATTTGCACTCCTACCGTGACCTTCCTCTCAAATATTTTGAATACGGGGTCGTTCATCGTCATGAGATGACGGGTGCACTTCACGGCTTGTTCCGTGTACGCGAATTTACTCAAGACGATGCCCATATCTTCTGTACGGCCGATCAAATCGAGCAGCAGATTATCGAAGTGGTCGATTTTGTCGATAAAATCATGAAAACATTTGAGTTTAACTACAAAATGATGATCTCGACTAAGCCGGAAAAAGCGGTCGGAGATGACGCGGTATGGGAGATTTCAACCAACGCACTTAAGACGGCAATGGACAAAAATAATCTCGCGTATGAGATCGATGAGGGGGGTGGAGCGTTTTACGGTCCTAAAATCGATATCAAGATCACCGATGCAATCGGACGTGAATGGCAGTGCGGTACGATCCAACTCGACTTCAATCTTCCGATGCGTTTTGAACTCGAATACAACGGCGAAGAGAACGTTAAAATACAGCCGGTAATGATTCATCGTGCAATTTTAGGTTCTTTTGAGCG
Source organism: Sulfuricurvum sp. RIFOXYD12_FULL_44_77 (assembly GCF_001830725.1). Lineage (NCBI taxonomy): Bacteria > Pseudomonadati > Campylobacterota > Epsilonproteobacteria > Campylobacterales > Sulfurimonadaceae > Sulfuricurvum > Sulfuricurvum sp. RIFOXYD12_FULL_44_77. The sequence goes on along the minus strand of NZ_MIBU01000179.1, from coordinate 5,809 downwards.
ATTTGTTGGTATATTGACGGAGCATTACGCTGGGGAGTTCCCAATGTTTATCGCTCCGACGCAGGTCGCGATCGTTCCGATTGCCCCTACGCACGAAGCGTACGCACGTGAATTGGCCGATAAACTGATCGATTTAGGTGCCGATTTTGAAATTTTCGATAAAAACGAAAGTCTCAATAAACGGATTCGTACAGCGGAAAAAGGACGTGTGCCGATGATCATCGTCTTAGGCGATGAAGAGGTAAACAACAAAAGTATTGCCGTACGCGATCGCAGATCACGCGAGCAATACAACCTGAGCGAAGAGGATTTCCTCGCAATGGTAAAACAAAAAATTAATGAGGTACATTTTTGATTAAGAAACAAGACCGAGTCCAAATGAACGAGGATATCCGCGTTCCTGAGGTACGTTGTGTAGTAGATGGTGGTGAAGCATTAGGGATCATTACGATTCAAGAGGCTATGGCTAAAGCCAACGAACTGGGGCTTGACCTCGTATTGATCTCTCCGGATGCAAAACCTCCGGTCGCGAAGATCATGGACTACGGTAAGTTTCATTATCAAGAAGAGAAAAAGAAAAAAGAGGCACGTAAAAAGCAAACCAAAGTTGAGGTCAAAGAGATTAAGCTTTCGGTTAAAATTGCTGAAAACGATGTGAGCTATAAAGTAAAACATGCTCGTGAGTTCCTCGAAGAGGGGAAACATGTCCATTTCCGCGTATTCTTACGCGGACGTGAGATGGCACACCCTGAAGCCGCAGTTGCTGTTTTACAGCGTGTTTGGCCTATGGTCGAAGATATCGGTATGATGTATAAAACACCTGCTATGGAAGGGCGTTATTGTAATATGATGATCCATCCGAAAAAAGACGATAAAAAATAATCTACTTCGTACGGGTCTTTCCCCGTACACCCCTTTAGAATACTTTCAACATAAACTTATTTTTTCTTGATTTATGGTATAATCCGCGTCTCGTTTAGAGAATTTTTGCGAAAGGATCAAGCCGATGCCAAAAATGAAATCAGTAAAAGGGGCGGTTAAACGCTTCAAAGTAAAGAAAAACGGCACGCTCAAACGTGGTTCTGCATTCCGTAGTCATATTTTGACTAAACAAGATGCAGGAACTCGTCGCGGGCAAAAAACACCAAAAGTGGTTGCTGCTGTTGATGCTAAAAACATCAAAAAGATGATCGTAGGCTAAAACCTATTAACCCTCCAGCATAACGCTGGGCAAGTCCGCATAGCGGCACCCCGTCATTTATATTTGAAGTGAACCGGGTCAAGAAAGGAAAAAAATGCCAAGAGTAAAAACTGGTGTCGTAAGACGCAGACGTCATAAAAAAGTATTGAAACTCGCACGTGGTTTCTACAGTGCACGCCACAAACATTTCCGTAAAGCGAAAGAGCAACTCGAGCGCTCACTCGTATACGCGTTTCGTGATCGTAAACAGAAAAAACGTGAATTCCGTAAATTGTGGATTATCCGTATTAACGCGGCTTGTCGCCTAAACGGAATGAGCTATTCAGTATTCATGAACGGCCTTAAACGTGCCAACATCGAACTTGATCGCAAAATCCTTGCTGATATGGCAATGAACGACGCAGCGGCATTTACTGCCCTCAGCGCTCTTGCTAAAGCAGCATTATAATTCTTTTAAACGCTTCAGGAGCGAAGCCCCTAAAGCTACGCTCGCCGCTAAGGCACTGAAGCTTGCCTCTTTCGAGGCAGATTTTTCTTCTTTATTCTCTTTTACTTCAATCTTTAAAACAACATAACATTTGCTATTCCCGAAGGAATACTAATTTATTGCTCGATTTTATACCCTTTGTTTTCCAAACATTGTCGGCATTCCACGGTAATAGGAGCTTTTGACGCTTCGGTTGCGGCTTTTAGATCATAATAGCGGCACTCTTGAAAATCGGCTTTGATGAGATCTTCCGTTTTGCCTGCTGGGCAGATCATTCCATTGAAGGAGATTTGTTTTTCAGCGCATCCGCTGATAAGGAGTGTTAGGGCTGTCAGTGTAAGAAATAGAATTTTTTTCATGAGAGATGATCCTCTTTGAGTGAATTTTCGAATAGGTAACGATGATCGTCGGGAAGTGATTCATAGACCATTTTAGCCAAATCACGAATTTCCCACAGAGCTGCTTTATCGCTGCGAAGGGAAATAAAGTTCTGCAAGCTTCGGGCGTTAATCGACCACGTAAGTTCCGTTTTATAGCTCTCGGGAAGGCAGTATTTCGCACGATCGTTACTGATCCCTGCAACTAATACGGCGCGAAGGTTTTCAAGGGCTCTGATACTCATCTCATCCACCATCTCTACGCCGCTCATAACGAGATATTTTTCCGCACGCTCTTGATGATCGATACTAAAGGGTTCTTCGTCTTTGAGCTCTTTGAGGGTATAGCGGGTACTTTTGACGCTTAACGAGGCCATTCGGTGACGTGCGAGTTCTTGGAGCAATGCACGGCTGATCCCCTCTACGTAGAAGTTATAGACGATATGTTCCAGTGTAGAGGCGTGTTTGAATTTATTGCCGACACGATCAATAAGAGCACGGTCTGCTTCGCCGCCGTTATCGCTTTTGTCAAAGCTTTGCCAGCACGTACGGATGGCGTCGGAACAAACTACAAGTGGTGTATGGTGATGTAGGGTTACTTTCATGGCAGTATCTTTGGAAGTAATTTTGAGTGAGTATAACGAAGTAAGGTGTAAAAGACGCTAAAGCGTCTTTTACATCACAAAAACGTGAGGAACGATGAGTGGATATTTTTTCATTTTGCGGTAGATATGTTTACGCACGACTTGACGCAAGTCATTCTCTATCGCTTTCGGGTTCTCGATAAGCCCCGGTTTGAGGTTGATCAAGAAGTGCTCTAACACATCTTCCATCTCTTGGGCAAACGCTTTGTCGTGACGGTCGGCCACGAGTCCGAAGCTTGTTACGAGAGGTTTGGAGAGGAGGCGTGATTCTGCGGCGCTCACTTGAGCCACCAACATAACCATCCCCTCGGATGCCATTTTTTGGCGATCGATAACGATATCGTCTTCGATTTGGTGGTTGTTTTGGTTATCGATATACGTTTTACCTGTTTTAACCGTTTTAACTTTACGCATCATTTTGCTATTGACTTCGATAGAGTCACCATCGCTCATAAGGAGGATGTTACGCTCAGGAACCCCACACGTAATCGCGGTATCTTTGTGTTTCATGATGTGGTTGTATTCACCGTGAACCGGTAGGAAAAATTTAGGGTTAGTGAGGCGAAGCATTAACTTCTGCTCTTCCATACTCGCGTGTCCCGATACGTGAATATCACGGTCATTAGCAACGCGGGCGCCTGCACGTTGCAGATAGTTGAGCATCCCTGAAATAGAACCCTCATTCCCTGGAATCGCACGTGCGGAGAGGACGATCAAATCGGTCGGTTTGATTTTGATATGGCGATGTTCGCCGATAGCCATACGGAAAAGGGCTGAACTCGGCTCACCCTGACTTCCTGTGGTGACGATCAATACATCTTTATCGCTCATACGGTTTGCCTCTTCGGCATCGATGAAGATATTTTTCGGAAGTTTAATGTAATCGTATTGCATACACACTTCGAGGTTGCGCTCCATAGAACGTCCGATAACACACACTTTACGGTTGTATTTAACCCCTGCCAAAATAGCTTGATAGACACGATGGATGTTCGAGCTGAACGTCGACATAATGATACGACCTTCTGATTTTGAGAAGATACGATCAAACCCCGGAGCAACGGTAAGCTCACTCGGTGTCCACTCTTTATTGTAGGAGTTGGTGGAATCGGAAAGGAGACATAAAACCCCTTTTTCACCGTAATGGGCAAGGCGGTGCAAGTCGGCCGTGTACCCGTCCACAGGAGTATGGTCGATTTTGAAGTCACCCGTATGGATAATCGTACCCGCTTTAGTTGTGATCGCCAAAGAGGATGAGTCGATGATCGAGTGGGTCATATGCATCCATTCGATATCAAAATCGTTTCCGATACGGTAGACTTGACGTTTAACGATCGGATTGAAATAGCGGCGGAAATCACGCATGTGGTGCTCGTCGAATTTGTTACCGATCATGGCAAGCGGCAACGGTGTTCCGTAGATAGGAAATTGCATCTCTTTGAAAAGATACGGTACGCCGCCGATGTGGTCTTCATGGGCGTGAGTGATAATAACAGCTACGATCTTTTTACGAATTTCGCGCAAGTAGGTGAAATCGGGAACGAGGATATCGACACCGTGCATCTCTTCATCCGGAAAACTCATCCCGATATCGATGATAATCGCTTCATTTTCGGTTTCAATAACGGTGATATTCCCACCGATCTCTCCAAGACCTCCCAAGGGAGTAATACGGACTTTCTCATTATTCTCGAGATTAAGTTTAAAGTGTGGGTTAAGACGATTTTTATGGGCATCTTGATTTTTGAGGACAAAGTCACGCAAATTGTTATCAATCGGTGTACTTGGGCTTCCACGGCGACCGCCGCGACCGCGATCGCGACCGCCGCGATTCGGTTCAGCATCAACTGCCGTATTTTCTGCCCCTTCAGGACGATCGGTACGCACAGGACGGTTGTCTTGACGCGGAGGTCTGTTATCCGTACGCGGAGGTCTGTTATCGGTGCGTGGCGGACGGTTGTCTTGACGCGGAGGGCGATTATCCTCACGTGGCTCTGCATTTGGACGCTCAGCTGTTGCCGCGTCTGTACCTACTGGAGCATTTGTATTTCGATTGCGGAAAGGTCGGCGGTTGTTACGACGTTGACGATTTTCCCCTTGTGGTTGTGCTGGTGATTCTGTTTGTTCATCGGACATAATATTTCCTTTATGACGCTCAAAAAAGCGTACTATATTTTGGTATGTTTGGATGCTCTAAAATACCCGAAAAAGTTATTTTATAAGGGTGTAGAGCCGGTGAAAGTCAGAGGTGTCAAGCTGATGAGGTCGGATGGAGCGTTCCATTTCAAGCGTTTCAAATGCTTGAGCTAAAAGAGCCCCATCATAGCGTGAGGAGAGATTTTTGTGGAGGGTCTTACGGGGCTGTGTAAAGGCCGCTCGTAAAAATTCTTCAAACCCTTCATCATTACGATTCGACCGTTTAGAAATGAGCAGTACGGCAGAATCGACTTTGGGAGCAGGCTCGAATGCAGTTGGGGGGACGTGAATCACGATCTCCGCCTCAGCCACACTCTGCGTAATGACGCTGAGCGCTCCAAAAGCTCTCTCTCCAGGTGAGGCAGAAAATTTCTCTGCTACTTCACGCTGTATCATGACAAGCAAGTTTCGGCACGCCGGATCGGCGAGGGCTTTGAGGATGATATTCGTCGCGATGTAATAGGGCAAATTCGCCACTAAATCGTACGGTTCATCCAAAAGCTCACTCTTCCAATGCTCTAATACATCTCCGCAACGGAGCTCAAGAGCTTTGGTATTGATTGCATCGGCAAATTGGTGCTTCAAATGCTTGCACAAGTCGGTATCGACCTCAAAAGCGGTAACACTTTTGACATCAACTAAATACTTAGTTAAATCACCTAATCCAGGCCCGATTTCAGCGATACGATGAGGGGTATCGGGCATCGATTGGATGATTTGAGCTAAAACAGCTTCATCTTTTAGAAAATTTTGGCCAAATTTCTTCTTGGCAATTTTGGCACGATCTTGTTGCATTACAACTATTGTACCCAATAAAGAGTAAATCACCTATTAAAAAATAAATTGCCCCCCTTTATCGTTACTTTTGGTAATCGAAGTTATACTTACATAACGATAGTATTCA
>NZ_MIBU01000178.1:0-5437 GCF_001830725.1 Sulfuricurvum sp. RIFOXYD12_FULL_44_77 | reverse complement strand
CAAAAGAGTATCTTCAGACCAGCACCCAAGCTTCCAGTGTTGACTACGGTATAGCCCTCTCGATACAAAAAGCACTCAAATTCCGCTTAAGAGATGCAAATCAGCAACTCTCGGCACTTCTAAAACGTAATCCTCAGCACTCTATTCTCCACTACAATCTGGCACTAACCTATGCGCAGCTGGGTGATATGACCAAAGCGTATGAGCATTTCTTACGATCCTATCATCTTGATGCCAACAACTATATGTCGGGGATCTTTGCCCTTATGAGTTCGGAAATGATCGGAAAAAGCAATCCGAAGCTCACCTCGATTCTCAAAGATAACCTTTCACAAGAACCGAATAAAGAGGAGTTTGTACTCTATCGGGCAATGTTGGACATTACCCAAAATAACATTCCAAATGCCTCTAAATGGCTCGAAAATTCCTATAAAGAACGCCCTCTTTATCTTGCACTTGAAGTTGACATCGCTCGTGAAATGGGTCAAATGGAGTTAGCACGTAAACAGGCAAAACGGCTCTCCGCACTTCAGCCAAACGACATTCTCCCGCATCTCATGGTTATTGAGACCCAATTCAGTGATCTAAAACCCAAAGCTTACGCCGTATCAGCTATCAACTATCTCAAGAAACAATCTTTTCACTATGATGATCTTTACTTCGGCCCTCAGTTAACACGGGACAAAGCCATTCTTATGTCGGCGATGACAGGTCAGTTAACCCCTTTTATCCAGCGTCTTGAAACAAGACTCCAAACCACGACGGATCATACTGCTGATATTATGGGAGCGTTGGCACAAGCCTATTTCTACAATAAAGATTATGAGAAATCCTACACCCTCTACAATCAGCTTATTGACACCCATAAGATTCGTGATGAAAAAACTCTCTTTATGGGAGCCTATGCCTCTATTGGAGCGGAACATTATGAAAATGCCATTGCGTTATTGGAACTTTCCAAACTCAAAAATCCGGCCTACTTAGAGACTCGCTACGCACTTGGTCTTCTGTATATGCAGATTCAAAACAATCCTGCCGCCGTTATTCAACTCGCTAAAATGGGCAATACCGGATTTATATCCCGTTATTTTGATTTTGAAATCGATACTGAAAAACTAGCAACCGAGCCTCAAAAATATCATCCTCTGTAAATGAGGCGTCGAAGCATATAAAAGGAAGCGCGCAGCGGTCCATACAATAAATACCCTGCCGCCAATAGTGCCATCCCCTCAATCGGATAAATAAAAACTCCCATCGCCACAACAATCAACCCTATAAGAAAACGGATGAAATGAAAGGTTTTAAAATTCATTTTTTTAAAGCTGGGATAGCGGATATTGCTCACCATTAAAATGGCTAACACCAGTGCGAGAGGGAGAATAAATACTTTATAGGGTGCAAACTCTTCGTAGCGTTCAATCACTAAAATCGCAATCGAAATCATAATTGCCGCTGTCGGAATCGGTAAACCGATAAATACACTCGGCTCGATCCGCGATGTCGTGACATTAAACCGAGCAAGCCTTACCGCACCGAAAATAATAAAGAGAGCACTCACCATAATCCCGATTCTCCCGTAACTCTCACCGATGTAGAGATAGAGTAATAATGCAGGTGCAACGCCGAATGCTACGATATCGGCGAGTGAATCAAACTCAACACCGAAATGGCTTGCCGTATTGGTCATACGAGCGACACGTCCGTCTAAGCCATCAAAGATCAGTGCTAGGAAGATGAACCAAGCCGCCGATTCAAAAGAGCCCTCTAGCGCTAAAGCTATGGCGTAAAATCCAGTGAAAATAGAAGCAGCAGTAAAAAGGTTAGGGAGAAGATAGGCGATGGGAGGAGGAGCTTGACGCATCGGATTACGCCGCGTTTAGATATCCGATGACACTCTCACCTGCACGAACATTTGATCCGGCATTCACAGACAAACGGGTATGGGCGGGGAGATAGATGATACTTCGCCCTTTGGCTAAAAAGCCATAGCGTCCCCCCTCTTTGAACTTTTGCGTTTTTTCCACTTCTATACCAATCGGAAAACAACTTTGTTCACTCAAATGTTCGATATAGATTTCATCCCCTTTGGGTGAGCGAAATGAAATAACCGCTTTTTCATTCAACGTATCAGAGAGGGGATTATACAAAGGCAACGACGCACCGTGACGGATTTTGAATCCCTCTACGACACAATCAAACGGTGCACGAAGCATCGAAACATCCCATAGTGAGTTCATAATGGTCACTTTAGACATCTTTTGATCCTCCACTATCGTCTCTTCAATAGAGAGGACGACACCATCCACACTGCTGATGATGGCATCCGATTCGTTCTCGGCCGTATTACGTTCAGGGTTGCGAAAAATAGCCAATACAACAAGAAGCAATGCACCGGTAATAAACTGGAAAAGGTGCAAAGCCGTCATGGTAAAAAACAAAAAGAGAGAGCCGATCACCGCTGATATAAGCCAACCTCGTGAAGAGAGGATAAAAGTATCGTTTTGAACGCTCATCATATATTCCTTTTAGTCGTCAATGACTATTTTTTTGCTCGAAGGGGTCTCTTTACGCGGTTCGAGTTTCGTTTCAATACCATGTTCTTTCTCATACGCTTCAATAATTTCACGTACTTGATCACCGGAAATATTCTCTTTTGCGTACAACAATTCTACAATTTTTTCGATAGCGTCACGGTACTCTTCCAGCCGTTTTTTAACCTCGACATAACGCTCTTGGAGTGATTGTTTGATAAACGCATCCATATCTTCAGCCATTTTATCACTGTACTCGCGAGCCTGTGTCATACCGCCGCCGAGGAAGGTACTGCGTTGCTTTTCAAGTACCATCAGCCCTGCAACATCACTCATACCGTACATTTGAACCATTGCTTTGATAATATCGGTTGAGCGCTCCAAATCGTTTGCCGCTCCGGTAGAAATTTCACCGATAAAGACCTCTTCCGCCGCACGGCCGCCAAGAAGAACATCTACTTCAGCCCATAGCTCATGACGCTGCATCAAATATTTGTTCTCTTCAGGGGTATTAAGAGTGTAGCCTAATGCCGCCAATCCGCGTGGAACGATCGAAACTTTAGAAACTTTTTTAGCCCCCTTGGTTGTCTCCGCCAACAACGCATGACCGCTTTCGTGATACGCAACGATACGCTTCTCTTTTTCATCGATACGACGGCTCTTTTTAGAGAGTCCCGCAATCGCACGTTCTACCGCTTCACGCATATCGGCTTGACGAACCGTTTTTTGACTTTTACGTCCGGCCAGCAAGGCCGCTTCATTGACGATGTTGGCCAAATCAGCTCCTGCTAGACCTGCGGTGAGACGGGCAATCTCTTCAAGATCAACATCGGCATCTTGTTTAACCCCTTTAGCGTGTACCTTTAAGATATCAATACGCCCTTGGAAATCGGGTTTATCTACCAATACCTGACGATCAAATCGCCCCGGACGGAGAAGTGCAGGATCGAGAATCTCAGGACGGTTAGTCGCCGCTAAAATAATAATCGGCGTATCGGTTCCGAATCCGTCCATTTCAGCAAGAAGCTGATTAAGGGTTTGTTCACGCTCATCGTTACCACCCATCATTCCACCCGCAGCTCGGCTTTTACCGATCGCATCGATCTCATCAATAAAGATAATCGAGGGGGCATCTTTTTTGGCCTGTTCAAACAAATCACGAACACGCGCGGCACCGACACCCACGAACATTTCGATAAAACTTGATCCCGATACGGAGAAGAACGGTACTTCCGCTTCTCCCGCTACCGCTTTAGCCAATAATGTTTTACCGGTTCCGGGGCTACCGACGAGCAAAACTCCCTTAGGGATTTTTGCTCCGAGTTCAACGTAACGATCCGGAGATTTCAAGAAATCAACGATCTCCAATACCTCTTCTTTTGCCTCTTGGGCACCGGCAACGTCATCAAATTTGGTTTTCGGTTTTTCAGAGTTGATTAATTTTTTGGAATTGCCCATCCCCAAGATACCGCCGCCCATACTTTTTTGCATTCGTCCCGCAAAAAACATCCAGATAGCGATAATAATCAAAAACGGGAAAAGCCATCCGAACATTTCGGTAAACCAGTTACTCTCCGAAAATCCGACATAGTTGATCTTTTTTTCATCCAAAAGTGGAATAAGCGTTGAGTCTTGCCCTACGATACGGGTCGTATACGCAACTTTGCCCGTTCCGTCACTGCCGATCGCACGGATATAGGTTTGACCGATAGAGACTTTTTCAACCTGCTTGTCTTGAATAAGACGTTTTAGATCGGCATAGCTGATCTCTTGGGTACGGGTAACATTTTGACCGCTAATCTTTCCGGAGAGATCATTTTCATCACCGATAAGCGCTTTAAAAAGGATAATAACAACAATCGAGAAAAGTGCAAAAGTAATTAAAGGGTTTTTGTTAAAAAAATTGTCGTTTTTATCCGGATTCGGATTCGATTCATTCTGAGCCATATTATTCATTTCCTTTTTGAGTCACTACAAGCGTTACCCATTCATTTTCGACAAAACGTTCTGTCAAATCAAAACTTTTATACGCACGAAGAACTTTATCTTCATATTTGTCCATAATTCCTGAGAGGATCAAAATGCCCCCCTCACGTAACCGTTTTTTAAGATCACTGGCAATAAATACCAACACATCCGCAACGATATTGGCGATAATAACGTCATACTTCTCATTCGTATCGTTAATCGGCCCTTCCCACAAACGGCGATAGCTAATAGTGTTTTGTTCCGCATTGACCATGGCATTCTCTACGGAGAGGGGATCGGTATCGCACGCATCGACGATGGCACCTTTTTTAATGGCCGCAATCGCTAAAATCCCGCTGCCGCATCCGACATCCATAACCTCATCGCCCGTTTTGACGTATTTAGCAATCCCTCGTAAACACGAAGCGGTTGTAGGGTGGTGCCCTGTCCCGAATGCCAATGCAGGGTCGATAGCGATGTTCAGCATCCCTTCTTTCGGAGCTTCCCATGTCGGGTGGATATAAAACGGTGCAATTTCAATGGGGGTAATACCTTGTTGATATTGTGCGATCCAATCATCATTTTTCTCTTTGGTAAGGGTCATCTCGACATCAACAACTTCACCTAGTGCCCGTTGGAGCGCTTCGGAAAATTGTTCGATCCCCCACATTACCGTCTCTAAGTCTTCTTCACTACGGATAATAAAACCCTCTTCGATCTCTTCGAATCCAACAGGTACTACATCAACCAAAAAATCGCTAAATAGCTCAAGATGCGATGATGGTTTCACCACCAACATGTAATAATAATCTTGCATTAACCCTCTGTACCGAGTACGGCAGCAAGCTTCTCTTTAAGTACTTGAGGAGTGAACGGTTTAACAATATAGTTATTTACACCGGCTTTGAGGGCGGTAATAACTTCTGCTTTTCCCCCCT
>NZ_MIBU01000177.1:0-1259 GCF_001830725.1 Sulfuricurvum sp. RIFOXYD12_FULL_44_77 | reverse complement strand
AATCCGTACATTTGCACCTTCACGTCCAAACATCCGTTTCTCGACCTGCTGGAGCCCTTTAAGAGGCTCATACGAGGTTTTAAGAAGATAAGGGGAATCAGGGAAGAGATCGCAAAGAATTTTCATCATCCCTTTGGATTGAAAGAGCAACGTGTAGGCAGGGTTGAGGATAATCGCTTTTTGGTTTTGCATAATCGTCGTGAGCTGTGTAGCCAGTTCCGGCTCTTCGATAGCGATATCTTCCCAAGGGTAGAGTTTGAACCAATACTCATACGGCTCTTCAGCGCTGTCATAAATCCCCTCATCATCAAACTTCACACCGCCGAGAGGCTCAAAGCCACTCTCGAATCCGGCATCGATCGCCATTTGCTGTAGGAGTCGGGTTGTTTGTTCCTCTTCGATATTGCCGCTGATCGAGCTGAAAAGAATTTTCCATCCGTCGTAATGTTTTTCAAATGTTTCGGGATCATCGAAAAGGGTAACGAGACGACGAAAGTTATCGCGAATCGCCTCATAGATGTTGTTGAATTGGCGCTCTTCGTCCATGTTGTTATGTTTAAGCAAGGCCCATTGCAAAATAGCCGTTTCGAAAAGAGAGGTAGGGGTGTCGGCATTGAATTCGATCAGTTTGATCGGAGAGCCTCCGATCCCCCCTGCAAGATCGAAGCGTCCATAGAGATGCCAATGGACGTCGTTGTCCCAGCTTTTTTTGATTGCGTCGATCAGGTTAAACGGAATGCCGAGTTCAAAGAACAGGTTATTGTCGATGACATGTTGTGCGGCAGCGGCATACATATCGTAGAGTTCATTGACCGCTTCATAGTAGGCTTCAGCTTCACTGTCGGAGACGATAACCAGTTCATCGGCAACGTATTTGCTTTCGTCACTGTCGGTATGCCATCCGAAACCGAATTGCTCCAACGTGCGATCATCGATTGCTTTGATATTTTGGAGGGATACCATGCTCATCCTCCGAAACTGCTGCTGGATGAGGTGCTTCTCGATGCGGAATTACCGAAGAAACTTTTTTTCTGGCTATTAGAGGTGGCTGAGTTACTACCCCCTGCGGATGAACGGTGATAGGCTGAGCGGTTAGAGGCATCTTGGTGTCGTTGAACATTTTTATTGTTCATAAGCATGTTTCCGATCATATTACCGAGTAATGCTCCCCCCGCAGCGGCGAGAATAGTTCCGCCAAGTCCCATCCCCTCTCCTTGAGGTTCGGCGTTGAGTTCCGATTGTCCGGCTTCCATTTTTTT
>NZ_MIBU01000176.1:0-2272 GCF_001830725.1 Sulfuricurvum sp. RIFOXYD12_FULL_44_77 | reverse complement strand
CATCAGCGGAAGTTCGGTGGGATGAGAGTCGAAAATATCCTCGCACTCAGCAAAGGGATACTCCTCGGAGACCCCTCTGTCACTCTTTTTGAAAGTGTCGTATTCGAACCCTCAAAAGTAAAGCGCGGATCATTTTTTATCGCCTATTCCCCTGAGGATATCCCCGAAGCTCTCCTAAACGGTGCTTACGGTGTCATGTTTGATAAACCGACCCAGATTAGTGATAGCGAAATAGCTTGGATTAAAGTCGATAATATCGATAACGCCCTCAAAAAGCTCCTCCGGTTTTACCTTCTCGAAAAAGAGCTTCAAACCTATGCATGTGATCCGATAACGTTGCATCTCTCGACCATGATTTCAACCCCTGCCAATTTTTGCAATGTTGAGGGGTCAATGCGGGATATTTGGGAAAAGCTGTGGCCGCTGGAGAAAAAGTCGATCGTCCTTTTCTCACCTGCCCTAACGGATCCCGATATTTTTATCGAGCACTCTCAGCTTATCCGAGCGCAGGAAAATACGATTACGATTATCGAGCAAACGTTGTTTGAAACCTCCTTTATACATAACGATACCTTTTATGAGCGGCAAATGCTATCCCCGTTTTTTATCCCTTATCTCGAACATATCCTTTTTTTCTATACCTTTTTACGGATACCGTTTCAAATACGGGGATTTAGTAAAATGGGGCACTTTATCCCTGTCTTTACGAATTCGAGATTAGAGAGCAAAGAGTTCGGGAGCAGTGACCGCGTCGTCATTTTCGAACCGCTGTTAGAGCTGATCGACGAGCAGATCGATTTTCTTGATGCACAAGCTTCATGGGCAAAAATTATCTATTTGCTCCCGGAAACAATGCGTTCTAGCTTGACCATAGGGATCGAAAATATCTTTTTCTATCGCTACAGCGAAGAGGTACTAAGTATCTTGCAATCCAAAACATTTCATTTCGCCCTCGTCGCGGGTGTGGATAAAGGGATACTCAATCCATCCCGCTCCGCCATGAAACAACTGGAACTCGATTTTTAACCGATCCGTATCTCTTTTAACTCTCTTCTCAAACCTCTCTCATTCTCTAAAATAGTCCGTACCAATGCGTGGAACTCTTTGGAGTGATTCATATGGCGTAAATGGGCTAATTCATGAACAATGATGTAGTCGATATGTTCGTAGGCCAGTTGCATCATCATCGTATTAAGTGTCACAATCCCCTCACTACTGCAGCTTCCCCACCGTCGTCGCATCTTTTTAAAACGTATCTCTTTGGGGTGTAGATTCATCTTTCGTGCGTAATGCGATACTCGAGAGGGAAGTGTTAAAAGTGCTTCATTTTTGTAAAAATGATGGTAATATTTTTCAATATCAATGCTGTTTTTAGCTTTTTCGAGTGTTTTAATCAGTTGGGGCAGTTGTAGCAGTGCGACACATTCACCTCGAAATCGGATCGATTCACCGAGTATATGATGCTGTTGCTGACGAGAAGCGATCGCACTCAGTTTGGAATGTATCCACCCTTCCCTCTCTCGTAAAAGTATACGAATACGCCGCTCGTCTTTGATCGGTGTCCGTACACATACTTCTGCGTTATGGGTTATCGTAATATAGGTATTACGATTTCGTGGCCGATAGTGAATCGTAATTGGTGAAGTAAGGTGATTAAACATACGCTATAGGATCAACCGCTCCGGCACGTTCAAACCCGCGCAGACGTAATCGGCAGCTATCACATACACCGCACGCCATCTCTTCGCTTTGATAACAGCTCCATGTAAGATGAAGCGGTGCACCCATTCGAAGTGACTCTTCAACAATTTGAGATTTTTGCAGATGCACGAGAGGCATCTCTATCGTAATATTTGTCGTCTCTTTAGTTCCCAAGTTTGCCGCGTTCTGAAATGTCTCAATAAAGGCTTCCCGACAATCAGGATAACCGCTGCTGTCCTCTTCGACGACTCCGATAGCGATAACACTGCACCCCTCTTTTTCGGCAATCGCCGTGGCGATAGAGAGAAAGATCCCATTGCGAAAGGGGACATAGGTGATGGGGACGCCCGCTTCGATCCCCCCTGTAGGAACCGCTATCGTGTGATCGGTCAACGCCGAAGCTCCAATGGTTTTGAAAAAATCGAGATCAATTTCGTATTTTTCACTCACCCCTAAATCGTCGCAAATAGCACGAAAGCAGGAGAGCTCTTTTGCTACGGTGCGTTGTCCATAGTTAAAATGGAGTGCCACGATCTCGTAGCCGCGTGAACGCATAATATAGGCGACAAGG
>NZ_MIBU01000175.1:0-6824 GCF_001830725.1 Sulfuricurvum sp. RIFOXYD12_FULL_44_77 | reverse complement strand
ATTCCTAGTTTCGCACTCCGGTGCGAAATTTTTCCTCTTTCTCTATCTTTTAAAATAAAATCAAACTAACTTATCATACACTGTCCTAATCTAATTTAGGAGTATTCTTTTATGAAAACCTTTCTCTACGTTATCTGTTCCCTTTTTTTAATCGGATGCAGTGAATCAACCTCAGAGCAAACGCCCTCATCTACTGAACCAAAAACCGTAGTCACCTATACCGTCGAAGCAAATACGTCAACTCCTGAGCAAAAGGCTCCCGTATCAGAAACTGCAGCCCCTCTAGCAACATCCGTTGATGGTACCGCCTTGTTTGGACAAAAATGTGCTTCTTGCCATGGAGCTAAAGGTGAAAAACCGGCATTGGGGAAATCCGCTGTTATTGCAGAGTTTAGTGAACAGCAAATCAAAGATGCCCTTAAAGGGTATCAAGCCGGTACCTACGGCAAAGAGATGAAAGGGTTAATGCAAGGACAAGCCAAAGGACTTAATGAAGCTCAGATCGGTGCTCTGGCTAAAGCTATTTCGGCACGTTAACCTTCACTTTTAGGTAGCGCAAATTTCTGCGTTACCAACTCCCCCTCTTCGTTAAAAAAGAGATAGTAGAGCTTATCTTTTTTCACATTTAACCCTGCTAGATAGCGCAATGCCAGATTGGCTTGCAACGAAGCAATGTGCATCACGATAGGTGCCGCAATACCTGCAGGGGTCTTAGAGGTAATTTTAAAGAGTTCATTAAAAGAGGCCTCTTCGAAAAAGCAAACCTGTCCGTTAAACGCTTCTACCGATCCATAAATCCATGGCAACCCTTTGGACTTGGCATACGTATTAATAGCGCCTCGAGAGGGCAAATTATCCGTTGCATCGATAATCAGATCAACCTCAATATTCTTTTCAGTAAATTCCTCAAAATTACAAACGTGTGAATACGCTCTAACATAGGGGCACCGCTCTTCAATCAAAGCGGCACACAGTTCGGCTTTGTATTTATCTTCATCTCCCATTTTAAAAGCGATTTGACGATGGATATTATGCAAACTCACCGTATCAAAATCAATCATATGGATCTCGCCGATTCCCGATGCACCCAGAGCGAACGCTAAAGACGATCCAAGACCTCCGCTTCCGATAACGGCTATCTTCTTTGCTTGCAGGAGTTGTTGCGTCTCTTCCCCCCACAATTGCACCTGACGGTGAAAATAGTGCATCATTTCTGCTCCTTTGATATTTGAGCTTTAGCTTACCATCGTTTTGATAAATAGTCCCACTATTCTCACTCTGATACTAAGGTATTAATCTCTGCCGAGGGAAGCATTATGACGAACCGAGCACCGCCGGCAATATTTTCAACCCAAATTTTTCCCCTGAAACTCTCTTCAATTATGTATTTGGACATATGAAGCCCCAATCCGCTTCCATGTTCATTATCTTTGGTCGTAAAATAGATATCAAAGACTTTTTCTATAACATTTGATGCAATCCCTCCGGCATTATCTTCAACACTAATCTTAATCCCTTTCTCAAACTCTTCTATACGTATTGAGATCTTCCCATCGGTCATTCTCTGCTCGATAATAGCGTCATGGGCATTTTTTATCAAATTCATCAAAACCTGTATCATCTCATTTTTGGCAATATTCACTTTGAGTGTCGTTGAAACATCGAGGTAGGTTTTAATTTTTGCGTATTTTAGAAATACATCACTCAGCTTCAATGCTTCTACTGCTAATTCACCCACATCTTCCAGTGACTTTGATTTATCGGTTTTGTAAAAATTACGAAAATCATCAATCGTTTTAGAGAGGTATTGAAGATGTTCGTCTATCCGTTCATGACTCTCCTCAAAAGCTTTTGCATCGCATTTTCCAAGCTTCTGCTTCACATACATATCCTGATTAATCAATGCTAGCGTATTAAGCGGCTGACGCCATTGATGTGCAATCTGCTCAATCATTTCCCCCATAGCCGCGAGTCTGGATTGCTGAACAAACAGGCGGTCTTTAAGACGTGCTTCATTCAATGCACTCTCTACCTTATCTCTAAGGGTATCATTAAGATGATTCAACTTTTCAATGTATTCGCGCTGCAAGAGGTACACCCGATCGGCTAATGCGAGAGAGAGGAAAATCATCTCAATGGCTGATCCGATTTGCTGTACATTATTAATGCCGTAAAAACTGGGGATAAGATCAAATTTATTAAATGCAAATATGATCGTAGCAATTAAAAACGAACTCCATCCGGCTACATAAAAACGGGCTGCTCGATATTCATGACGCATCACTCTCAAACCCGCTATCAACAAAACGACAGGTAATATAGAGGCCAAAGCAGCATTATAAGGGATCACTTGAGCGTAATGGAGAAACAATGAGGCAATTGCCATAAAAATACTCAGGAACATCATTATAATAATGGCCTTATCAACCTTCGGCGCATACATCGGCGTATTCAAAAAGTATCGGCTGAAATAGAGTGCGCAAAAAGCGGTAAAGGGGATAAACGCGCTCGATCCATGTTCTATAAACCAGTAATTATCGCCCCAAATATATTTAATCCCCAACCCGTCAAATGAAAGCTGCCATAGAATAAAAGAGACAAGAAATAAAATGTATCGAAGATAGTTTTTGTCCATCGTATAAATAAATAACACCGCGTTATAAAGAAGAACAATAAAAAAAATCCCGTAGTAGATCCCTACAAAAATATTATTTTTCTCTAGCTCTTCCATCAAACTCTCGGAAGAGAAAATAGAGAGGGGAAGCTGCATTGAACTTTGAGTTTTGAGACGAATATAGAGTGTCGCATCACTAATATTATTAAGAGGAAGTTCGGAAATAAAATAATGTGAACCGATATCGCGTGAACTAAACGGTTGAGAGGTTCCCATTCGCTGATGCTTGATAATTCGGCCATCAGGTTGAAGAAGGTACATATCGATGGATTCTAAAAGGGGATAATCAATTTTCATCCACCAATGTGTATCTGTGGAAGACGAAGTACGCAAATTGATTTTAAACCAGTAAACGGATCGTGTAAATCCAAAATTTACACTCCGTTCTTTAGTATAAGGGGTAAAGTATTCCCCTTTTATCTCCTCAAGTTTGAGACTTCCTTGGATATCTTCAAGATAAGATATTGAACCCTCAGTGGGTGTTAAGACCCCCCTTTGGAGCGTTAGGAAAGAGGCTTGTAGTACAAATGTAGAAACGAAAAAAAGAAAAAGTAGCTTTTTCAATCTAGCTTCGTTTTCGCAACGCCTCTTTAAACCCCCAACCTTTGCGTGACTCTATGAGGCTTTTTCGATCAAGATCAACGATTAACAGCTCTTCTGTATTACCGAGGTCTGCTTCAATCTCCCCATCGGGGGAGACAACCATCGAATCACCGTAAAATTTCCATGCATGTTGTTCATCACAATACTCCCCTACACGGTTGGCACGGAGAATATAACAGTTATGGGTAAACGCTCTGGTTTTTATCAACTCTCTCCAACGATTATGCGATTCGAACGTTGATGCACTCGGTACTAAAACCACGTCCACGACTTTGGAGCTTACGGCATTCCACATAGGATCAAAGTGGGTCTCAAACCCACCCATTACCGCAAATTTAAACCCTCCGCATGCAAAAACCATCGGAGGTTTTACAGACTCAATCGGATTGTTAAAAAATTTCTCTTCATTCCAATGAGGATAGTTAATCAAAAATTGCTGAGGATAATAGGTGACACTGCGGGCGTTAACCTTTGCTATCATTTTCGTACACTCTTTCTTTTTCACCGTTACGATAGGGGCAACAAAAGTAAGGTCGTATTTGAGAGCCAGAGATTTGAGGGTTTCAATTTGATGGGCACTTTGTTCGGCAATCATACTGATGGGGGTTTGGATCAGCTCTTTGAAAAACGGGTTAAGGAGGTATTCTCCCATCAAAACAAGTTTTACCCCTTTTTGATTTGCAACACGTGCATAACTTTCAAGCTTATTGCTTCCCATTCCGATGGAGGGGAGTTGGAGTATGGCGACGCGCATTATTGCTCCTGATTTTTAATAATTTGAATCTGCAACTCTGCATTTTGAAGCATGGTTTCGGCAGTTTTTAACTCTTTCATCCCCTCTTCATACGCTTTGACACTCTCGTTCATCGGCATTGCGGGATCCATCAGCTTCTCTAGAATCGCCTTGGCATTGGTAATCTTCGTCTCGAAACTCTCATCGCTCTTCATAGGGCCTCCCGAACATAATTCTCTATTTTATCAATTTCTACTAAAAAAGCGTCATGTCCGTAATCACTTTCAATTTCGAGATAATCGCTGTTTGTTTTTCCTAGTGCCTTCATTGCGGTATGGATATTCTCCATCTCGCTTGGAAGGAAAAGGATATCTTTCTCAAACCCGACCAAATAGAGCTCCGCATTGATTTTTCCTAATGCCTCTTCAAGAGAATCAAAACCCCTAGAGAGATCGTAGATATTAATCGCTTTCGTAATATAGAGATACGAAAGGGGATCAAACCACTTCGTAAAGTTATAGCCGTTATACTCCAGATAGGACTCAACCTGAAATTTTCCGAATAACTCATATAAGCCGTCGGTTCGCTTGTATTCACGACCGAACTTCTTTGTCATAGACTGATGGGATAAAAAACTGATATGTCCCGCCATACGCCCGATCGCCATGCCGCTAAGACCATTTTCGCGAATCACTTCGGGATCATAATAGCCGTTTTTAAATTCGGGATCTTTGAGAATCGCCTCTTGTGCGACTTTGTTAAACGCAATCGCCCACGGTTGTGTTGCTGCCGTCGTTGCCATCGCTATGATTTTTTTGGCGAAATTCGGGAAAAAGACACCAAACGCTAACGCTTGCATCCCCCCCATAGATCCGCCGATGATGGCATGGACTTGATGAATACCCAAACGGTCAAATAAAATACGCTGAGCTTTCACCATATCGAGGATCGTAATGACAGGGAATTTATAACGGTACGGTTCATGATAGGGATAGCGCATCGACATAGGTCCCGTGCTGCCAAAACAACTCCCGATGACATTCGTACAGATCACGAAAAATTTGTCGGTATCGACCGCTTTTCCCTGCCCTATAAGTCCATCCCACCATCCGCTCTTATTATCCCCCTCATACGTCCCCGCCGCATGATGAGAACCCGTGAGGGCATGGCAAATCACGATCACATTGTCCCGCGCTTCATTGAGTTCACCGTATGTTTCATAGATGATGTCATACGGTTCTAAGATACGCCCGCTCTCTAAATAGAGAGGGTTGGTAAAATGTTCGCTCTTGATTTGCAGATTTAACATGGAACCCTTTACGCGCCGAATGCCTGAGACAAATCATCGATCAAATCACTCGATGCTTCAAGCCCGATACTGAGACGGATAAGCCCTGACGGGACTCCGCATGCTATTAACTCTTCATTAGAGAGTTGTTGATGAGTTGTCGATGCCGGATGGGTGATAATCGATTTAGAATCCCCGATATTAACCACTAGAGAGAAAAGTTTTGTCGCATCCACAATCTGTTTCGCTTTCTCGAAACTCTCCACCTCAAAGCTGAGCAATCCGCTCGACATACCGTTTTGGAAATAACGTTGTGCATTGGCGAAATTGCTGTTGCTTTTTAATCCGGGATAGTTCACTTTTTTAACCATCGGATGAGACTCTAAAAATTCGGCAACTGCTTGAGCGTTGCGTGAGTGCTCTCTCATACGAAGCGAAAGGGTTTCGATCCCTTGGATAAAGAGCCAAGAGTTAAACGGGGATACAACCGCACCCAAATCGCGCAAAAGCGAGAGGCGGGCACGAAGACAAAAAAGTGGCAACGGCACATCGACATAGACCAAGCCGTGATAACTCTCATCCGCTTCATTAAATTGAGGATAACGAGCGTTTCCTTTGATAAAATCGACCAGCCCCTCACGCTCTACCATGATCCCGCCGATGGCAAGCCCCTGCCCCGTCGTATATTTACTCGCACTGTGAACGACGACATCGACCCCTGACTCCAAAGGACGGCACAATACCGGAGTCGCTACCGTGTTATCGACAATGGTAAGAATACCGTGCTTTTTGGCAATAGCCGTTATCGCAGCAATGTCGGCGACATCGATACTCGGATTGGTCAATGTTTCGAAAAAGATCGCTTTGGTTTTATCGTCCACCAACGCTTCAATCTCGCTCGGATTTTGAACATCAAAATAACGGGCTTGAATCCCGAAACGTTTCAATGTGTATGATGCTTGGGTCAAGGTTCCGCCGTAAAGCTGACGGGCACAGATAATATTGTCCCCCGATTCCGCTGCATTGGCAATGGCGTAGAAGATAGCCGCCATCCCGCTTGACGTTGCCAAACCTGCCGCGCCACCTTCCAATGTTGCAAAACGTTTTTCAAATACATCCGTCGTCGGATTATTCAAACGGGTATAGATATTTCCTAGCTCTTTAAGTGCAAACAAGTTTGCCGCATGCTCGACGTCACGAAATTCGTATGCCGTCGTTTGATAAATAGGAACTGCCATCGTACTTTGGGTATCTTTGTCATATCCCGCGTGTAGTGCTTCGGTTTGAAGTTGCATGTTCATCCTTTAGGTTGTTTTGTGCAATTGTATCGACATAGCCCGCATTTTCCCATGTTTCCCTAACGGTTTAATGTCCATTAGTTTAATAAGGAATATTTATACGTGGTAGTTCGGTGCTTCCTGAGTAATGATAACATCATGAACGTGTGACTCTTTCAGCCCTGCACTGGTGATTTCGACAAACTCTGCCTTATCCCAGAACGCTTCAATGCTCTCAGAGCCGCAATA